>JABAAK010000049.1 GCA_014238775.1 Candidatus Paceibacter sp.
ATAATTGAGGATATTAGACAAAGTCCGAAGGGTTATTCTATACTAATACAAGCAAACAAATAATATGGTCAAGTCAAATAAATCTACATTATCAAGAATTAAGATTACAAAAAACAAAAAACTCTTAACAAGAAAGAAGGGGCAAGCTCATCTTAATGCAAAACAAACATCTAAAAAAAGAATGGATAAAAGATCCGACACCTCTTTGGTGGAAAGTAAAAAAAATATACAAAGATTTTTGTATAATAGATAATAGACATTATGGTAAGAATAAAACGAGGCACAACAATTAAAAAAGGAAGACGAACACTTTTTTCACAAGTAAAAGGTTATCGTCTTGGTAGATCTAAAAAAGTTAGAGATGCTGCAACCGCGATGTTACATGCCGGTGTACATGCATTTGCACACAGAAGAAAAAAGAAAGGAGATTTTAGAAAACTCTGGACAGTAAAAATAAATGCTTTAGCAAAAGAATCATCTACAAATTATTCTACTGTTATTTCTTCGTTGAAAAAGCAAAACATAAAATTAAATAGAAAAATTTTATCAGAAGTAGCTGAGCACAACAAAGAAGGGTTTAAAAAAATTATTGAGGAGTGTAAATAATTAGTTTGTTAAAACTAATTACAGAATCTATTCAGACCTATTCAAGTACTTTGCTATAGTTATAGACATTAATGCACCTAAAGTAGCCCAAACAACATCAGAAAAAGCATCTACAAAATGCCATGGTACTAAAACGACATAAAACTCAAAGAACTCCCACATAGCAGAAGAAATCCACACAAATATCACAGGTACTATATATGTATATGTTTTATAAAATGCATACACACACAGTCCAACACATCCTCCTCCGAGCCAGTGAGTAAAGAAATCATACCAGTTAAAAATATAATAAAGTTTCCCTTCTATACCGAGTGTGTGTGCAATAAGTAATCCAGATAACATAAAAAGAGTAGTTAAAAGTAAACCAAATCTGTTTTTGGAGTTTTTTCTATCTAAGAATATTTTTAGGTTCAACATCATATATAAATCTCTCTTGCGCTGTTGTATATTTTAACAATTCCACCTCTTCAAACCATATTGCTATTTCTTTCTTTGCTGAATCCGAATCACTTGATGCGTGTATTAAATTTCGTATTGCTCTTTCTTGTGTGTCAGCCATTTCATAAGAATCAAAAACGTAGTCCCCTCGTATAGTACCAACATCACTCGTCAATGGTTCTGTGTCTCCAACAAGTTTCCTAACTAACGGAACAGCATGTGCTCCTTCTATAACCATCACAACAACAGGTCCAGAAGTCATAAATTTTTTTAAAGAAGAAAGGATTATCTCACCAACTTCTTCTGGCTGTTTTTCCATAATTATTCCTTGTTTTTCTTTTGTTTTTTTTGCTTTTTCTCCTGTAGTTTTTCTCCAATCTGGGTCTACTGTATAATGTCTTTCAATTGTTTCGGATGTTGGTAAAATTAATTTGATTCCGCTGAATTTTAATCCCAGTCCTTCAAACCTTTTTATAATTTCTCCAATAAGTGATCTCTGTATTGCATCCGGTTTTAGTATTACTAGTGTTCTTTCTATAAATTGATTATTGTGCATATATACATTAACCTACCACGACTCACCTGTAATTGAAACCGCTCCATTTTTTGTAACAATAAATGTATGCTCAAAATGACAAGAAATTGAGCCAGACGGGTCGAAATATGTAAATCCGTCTATCTCATCTACCTTTATCTCTTCTATATCCCTAGTTGCAATAATTGGTTCTATTGCGATAATTTCATTCTCACTTAACTGATAGTTGTTGTCTTTATTATAAAAATTAAAAATAAAAGGATTTTCGTGAGGCACATTACCTATCCCATGCCCACCAAGTTCAGACACCACAAAAAACCCTCTATTGCGTACAAAATTGTCTATAAATTTGCCTATTTCGTTTACACGCACACCTGTTTTAATTTCTTTTTTAACCTCCGACAAACACTCCGATGATGTTTGTAATAGATTTTTGTTTTTTTCTGTTATATCAGAAACCGCAACTGTAAATGCAGCGTCTGTAAAAAACCCGTTATACTCTACACCACAATCCACAGAAACAACATCTCCGGACTTTAGTATTTTGTTTTTTTTTGGTACACCGTGTGCTATTTCCTCATTTACACTAACACATACACACGAAGGAAATCCTGTAACTGCTCCTTCGGGTTTATAACCAAGAAAAGCTGACTTAGCGTTTTTGTTTTCAAAATATTGATCTGCCAAAAGTGAAATATCCATAGTAGACATTCCTTCTTTAATTTCTTTTTTAATCTCAGTTAAAATATATTTAAGGATTTTTCCTGACTCTTTCAAAGAATTTATCTCACTTTCTGTTTTAACAATCATTATAAATTTAGTTTAATTTTTATTTTTTCAAAAATTTCTTCTGTATTTCCTTTTCCGGAAATTTTTAGAATGTCTGTATTTTCTTTGTGTTTTTTAAATATTTTTAAAGTTTTTTTAATAATTCTTCTGTGTTCTTTAAACCGTTTTTCTATTATTTCTGGTTTGTCATCACTCCTAGCTCTTTCCATTAGCCTTTTTTTAGATTCTTTTTTTGCTATTTTTAAATGTATCACTTTTATTTTGATATCATTTATTTCGTTTAATAAACCTAAAAACAATTCTGCCTCTTTTGGTTTTCTGACCCCACCGTCTAAAAAGAAAATGCTTCCAGGTTCATATTCTTTTAGGATTTTTTTGGTCCACATAAAGATCGGTATTACAGATGGCAACAAACCTCCATTATTTGTATCATCACACATTGAGATTATTATTGGATTAGAAGATTTTTTGAAAAAACCTCTTAGAGATTCTCCCATATTTATTTCTACCATCTTGGTTTCGGTTTTTTTGATATGATTTTTTAAAAGACTAATTTGAGTACTTTTTCCTGTACCAGGGATTCCTAAAAAAATATAAAAATAAGACTGTTTTTTCATTATAATTTATTATTTATTTTAGATATATGTTTATTTACCCGTTCTGCAACCTCCTCTGGTGTACCAGTTCCATCGATTTTGTAATATTTGAATATTCCTTTTGTTTTTTTAAATAACCTTAAAGCTTTTTTTGTTTTTTTGTTATATTCCTTAAACCTTTTTTCTATTATTTTTACAGTATTATCATCTACCCTTCCTCTTTTCTTTAATCTCTCAATAGTGTGTGTTTTTGGTACAGAAAGATAAAAAATACACACACATGTTTTTAAAAACCTTAAAAAATCAATAAGTAGAGATGCTTCATTTTTAGTTCTCGCAACACCGTCAAGTATCATAGTTGTTCCATTTTCATACTTTTCAAGGATTTCCTCTGTCCATAGAGATATTGGTACAGCTGGTGGCAACAGTTCGCCGTTTTCCATTTTTTCTTTAAACAACTCTTCTATATTTGTTTTTGGATTAGCAAAGTGTTCACGGACAAGACTTCCTACATTTATTGAAATAGGATTGCTTTTTAATTCTTTTAAATGTTCAAACAACATTTTGTTCTGTGTTGTTTTTCCTGACCCAGGAGGTGCAAAAAATATATATACGCAGTGTTTTTGTGTCATTTTTTTATTATACAACAACAAAATCTACAAAGACAAGCGAGAATGTATTTTGTGATATATATCAAGTACAACAGAAACAATAATCAATACCCCAGCGCCACCGATAGCAAAAAGAAAGTTTCCTACGGTAGATGAAGAAAACAAAAAAGGAACAGAAGCAACTATTGCAAGAAAAGACGCTGCATAAAATGTGATACGAGAAAGCACTGTGTCTAAATATTTTTGTGTATCTTCACCTGGCCTTAGCCCTGGTGTAAATAATGCTTGTTTTTGTAAGTTAAGAGAAACTTTTTCTGTATCATAAACTATCGGTGCGTGAAAAAATGTAAACATAAAAGTTGCTATAAAAACAGGTATAGCATAATAAAATGAATTAGCAAGAAATGTTTGTACAACCTCTGCTGGTACTTGTAAAAAAGCATTACTGGATTTTGCTGCAAATATAGAAGCATAGTTTATAAAAGCTACTACTGTGAAAGAAAATATTAAAGGCAAAACACCAGTAACATTTACTTTTATTGGGAGATATGTTTCAGATTTTCCTATCCCGCTATTATTTATTTGTGTTAATGGTATTGGTCTAAAGGCTTCATTGAAAAACACTGTTACCAAAACAAAAACAAGTATTCCCACCACAAGCAACAAAATAAATGGTATTTGAGCTACGCTAAATGTTTGCACCAGTTGTCCGAGTAATGTAGGTATGTTTACTACTATCCCGGCAAAAACAATCAAGGATATTCCGTTTCCAATACCAAACTCCGTTAATAGTTCACCAATCCACATAACAAGAACAGCTCCAGCGACTATTGTTACTAGTGTTATTACAAAATCATAGTTTGATATGTTGGACAAAACGCCTTGTGTCTTGAAATACCAAAGTATACCAAAAGCATTTATAGCAGCAAGCGGTACAGAAAAAATCCTAATATAATTCCCTATTTTTTTTCTCCCTATCTCTCCTTGCTCGTGATACAAAGAATGTACAGAAGGAAATACAGAAGTCATTAGTTGTGCAATGATTGAAACTGTAATATATGGTATAACACCTAACATACCTACTGAAAAATTAGACAGTCCACCGCCAGAAAAAAGGTTAAAAACATTTAATATTTGATTATTCAAAAGAAGAGAGTGTAGAGTTTCTGTAGAAACATTTGCTATTGGTGTTGCTGTAATAAGTCTAAACGCTGCAAGTCCCACAACAAGAAACAATATTCTTTTTAATAAAATTTTATCAGTAAAAAATTTTTTTAATTTCATTTTATCTTTTATATATCTTTCCCCCTGCTTTGTTTATTTTTTCTTCTGCTTTAGTAGAAAGTAAAAAACCAGAAACTGTTATTTTAGATTTTATTTCACCTACACCTAAAATTTTGAACGCTTCTACTTTTTTCCCTTTTGTATTTATTATTCCCATTTTACAAAGTAAGTTTGGAGTCACTGTAACTTTCTTGTCTGCAAAATTATTTTCTAATTTTGTTAGACTTACAGAAATAACTTTTCTTCTCGGTACAACAGATCTAGATCTGTTTTTGTTGTGTCCTCTTTTTTTTGGAATTCTCTGTAATATATCTCTAAATGCTGGTCTTATTGATTTGCCTGCTCTTGATTTTTGACCTTTGTGTCCGTGCCCACTTGTCTTTCCTCTTTTACCGCCCCTCCCAACTCTCTTTTTGTTTTTTGTGTTTTTTTGCATTTTTTCGTACATATGTGTATATTAATCAAGTTGTGCTAAAGCTTTTAACGTAGCCCTCGCATTATTTATATGGTTTTTACTTCGTGATAAAATTTTTGTATTTGCTTTTGTTATCCCAGCTAGATCTATAATTATACGTACAGCTCCACCAGAAACAATACCTGATTTGGTTGGTCTAATTTGAACCACAGAAGCACAATACTTCGCAGAGACTTCCTTTTTAATAGAACCTTCTTTTGTTATTGATATGTTTTTTATATTTTTCTTTGCATTATTGAATGCTTTCTCTCTTGCTGATGCTTGATCGAGCCCTTTACCAACTCCTATTCCCACTTGTCCACTTTTATTTCCGATAGCAACCGCAACAGACAAACTAAACCTTCTACCTCCAGCGACAACACGAGCAACTCTTCTCGCTGAAAGAAGTTGTTGTTCAAATTCACTTCTTGCTTGCCTTTGTTTAGAAACAACACCTGGTGTTCTTCTTCCTTTTTTTATTTGATTATTGTTTATATTTTTAGTGTTTTCTTTTTGCATTTTTTCTTTATTTTCTACAATTGATTTTTGGGTATTTGTTGTGGTTTTTTCCATATTAAAATATTAAACCATTTATTCTTGCCTCCTCTGCAAGGGCTTTAACTGCTCCCATATATCTATTTTTACCACGATCAAAATATACTTTTGATATGCCGTCTTTTTTTGCACACAAAGCTATAGAGGTTCCCACTTCTTTTGCTTTGTCTGTCATATTTTTTGATTTACTTTTTTGTGAAGTTGCAGCACAAAGTGTGTTTTGTTTGATATCGTCTATTATTTGTGCATATATGTTTGTATTAGATTTAAATACAGAAAGTCTTGGTCTGGTTTCTGTGCCTAGTTTACAAGATCTGACTCTTATTTTTCTTCTTGTTATTTTTTCTTGTTTTTGTTTTTGCTTATTCATATTTTTTATTTTGCGCTTTTCTTACCTTGTTTTCTTTTTACAACCTCATCTATATATCTAATACCTTTTCCTTTATAAGGCTCTGGCTTTTTGGTTGCCCTTATAATAGCAGCAAAAGAACCAACGGTTTCTTTTGATACCCCTGATACTTTAATATTGTTTTTTTCCACTTCTATTTTTATTCCTTTAGGTGTTTCTAACTTAACAGTATGCGATAGACCAATTTTTAAAACCAAATCATTCCCTTCGAGTGAAACACGATACCCAACACCTTCCAAAACTAATTCTTTGGTATATCCAGAAACCACTCCAGAAACCATATTATCTATATGAGATGCATATGTTCCCCACAGTGAGTTTATAAATTTAGATTTCCCTTTTGGAGTTAGTTTGATAACATTTTCCTCCAGTTTAATTTCTATTTCATCTCTGAACTCTCTAGACATCTCTCCTTTTGGACCTTTTACATTAAATGTTCCAGAAACAATCGATGCTTCTACTTCTTTTGGGATTGTTATTGCTTTTTTACCTAACCTAGACATATTACCAAATCATAAATAAAGCTTCACCTCCAACCTGCTCCTTTTTAGCCTCTATACCAGTTAAAATTCCTTTCGGTGTAGATATAAATATAGCACCTGTGTTTGATTTCACTGACACTATTTCTCTTGCTTTTATATACACCCGTTTTGATGGTTTTGAAATTCTTTTTACTTCTTGAATTCTGTGTTTACCTTTATCTGTATATTTTAATTTAACAATAATTCTTTTATTTGAAACCTTGTCTCCGAGTATTTTTATCTCTCCTATGAAATCTGTTTTTTGTAATTTTTCTGCAATTTTTTCTATTAAGTTAGAGTGAGGTACCATAACATCTTCGTGAGATATTCGTCCGGCATTTTTAATGCGGATTATGAAATCAGATATTCTATCGGAAATTACTACCATGATGATTTTCTTATTCCTGGAATATTACCTTTATTTGCTTCTTCTCGAAAAGTAATTCTAGAAAAACCAAAATCTCTCATATATCCTCTACACCTTCCGGTAAATGTACACCTATTTTTAATCCTTGTTGGTGATGAATTTTTAGGAAGTTTTTGCAACCCGACAGAGTCAAAATTTTTTTTCATTTCGGCTCTTTTTTCTGCGTACTTCTCGTTTAATTTTATTCTTTTATTGTTTCTTGCTATTAAAGATTTTCTAGCCATAGTTTACTTATATTTTTGTACTTTAAGATATCTTATCTTATTTTTTATAACCCTCACTTTTTTCTGTGAGAATATCATAAAACATATGATAGATCTAAAAGTACTAATATAATAACAGAATATTGTTCTTTCGGTCAAATTTATTATTTTACTTTAGCACGTGGATCTATCTAACAACATCTTGTTTGATTTGACACAAAAAATATCAATTATATATTGAGTTTTTTGTTAAAAAAGCTTTTTTAACAAAAGTTGATTTAAAATATTGATTAGCTGTTTCTTTTATTTCGCAAAAGGAATACCTATCTCACCAAAAAAATCTATCGCATCTTTTTTGTTTTTTGCAGTAGACACTATTGTTACACAAAGCCCAAATACATCATTTATTTCTTCGTCTGAAGTCTCTGGAAAAACTGTGTGTTCTTTAATCCCAATACTTAAGTTTCCCATAGCATCTACTGAATTTTTTCCTATACCTAAAAAGTCTTTTGTCCTTGGAAATGTTAAATTAACTAATTTATCTAGAAAAGAGTACATGTTTTTCTTTCTTAGTGTTACATAATATCCTATTACCTCCCCGTCTCGTAGTTTATATGCTGCTATGGATTTTTTTGATTTTGTTTCTGATGCTTTCTGTCCTGTTATTTTTTGGAGTCTATTTTTTATCACCTCAAGTTTTCTTCTGTCTTTTCTTATTTTTCCAATGCCCACAGACAAAACAACTTTCTCCAATTTTATTGTTTGCATCCTATTTTTCCATCCCATCTTATCTTTTAATTTGTCAAAAGATAGTGTTATTTTTTCTTTTATGTTTATGATTTTTTTCATATTATTATTTTATTTCTTTTCCACTTTTACAAGAAACTCTTACCTTTCCTTCTTCTGTTTTTTTTATTTTGATTCTAGTTGGTTTTTTTGTTACAGGGTCTATTAGTGCTACATTTGAAATATCAATAGGGAACTCTGTTTTTGTTATTCCTCCTTGTGAATTAGCGGTTTTTTTATTGTGTTTAGTTACCACATTTATATCTTTAACTACTACCTTCCCATCTTCTCGTAAAACCTTGTTTACAACAGACTCTTTGTTTTTATATTTTCCGCAAATTATTTTAACTTTATCTCCTTTTTTTATATACATATATATGTTTTTATACGACTTCTGGTGCTAGTGAAATTATTTTTGTATATCCTCTCTCTGAGAGCTCTCTAGGTATTGGTCCAAAAACACGAGTTGCTTGTGGTTCTTTCTTTTTAGGATCCACTATTACAGCAGCATTCTCATCAAACCTGATATATGAACCATCTTTTCTTCTGAACGGCTGTCTCTGTCTAACTATCACACCTCGAACAATTTCTTTTTTCTTTATATTTTTTCTTGGTTCTGCGGACAAAACAGACATAACAACTTGATCACCAATCCTGGCATATCTTCTTTTACTCCCTCCTAAAATCTTAAAAACTTTTACTATTTTTGCTCCAGAGTTGTCAGTGATTCTTAAAATTGTTTCTGTTTGTATCATATTATTCTGTTATTACTTTAAATTTTTTAGTTTTTGAAATAGGTCTACACTCACTAATAGATACAAAATCACCTACCTCGTGTTTATTTGTAGAATGAGCGGAATATTTCTTTTCTTTCTTTACATATTTTTCATATTTCGGAATTTTAAAAAACCTTGAGACTGCAACAACAATAGTGTCTTTCATTTTGTTTGAAACTACTTTTCCTCTTAGTGTTTTAACGTTAGTTTTTTTGTTTTCCATATGTTATTTATGATACATTTATTTTGATTCTTTTGCCAGTTTTTCTTTTTTTTGGGTTTCTGTTTGAAATGTTTTTATTCTAGCTATTGTTTTTCTAGCCATTTTCTTGTTAAATTTTTTACCTTTAGACTCTATTGTGATTCTGTCCATGCAACAAGCTTTTTTTAACTCTTCTATTTTATTAGAAAGCTCTTTTGGGGTTTTTTTCTTTATTTCTTCTTTTTTCATTAATCTCTTTTAATTAATTTTACATTTAATGGAAGTTTTTTACCACATTTTCTAGCAGCATCTTTTGCAACCTCCTCTGTGACACCAGAAAATTCATATATTATCCTTCCTGGTAAAATTTCTACTTCAAACCCTTTAGGGTCTCCTTTACCTTTTCCCATACCGACCTCACTTGCTTTTTGAGTAAAAGGCCTATCTGGAAATATTCGAATCCACATACGAGCATCTTTTCCTATTTTTTTTACCACAACTCTTCTAGTTGCCTCTATTTGGTTTGAGGATATTCTTGATTTTGATATAGCTTGTATTCCAAAATCCCCAAAAGAAACATTGGTGCCTTTAGTTGATGTTAAAATCCTTTTACGATTACATCTAGCTTTTTGCCATTTTCTATATTTAACTTTTTTAGGTGAGAGTAACATATTTTATTTTTGATTGAATTTTATTCCGGTGTAAATCCATACTTTAATTCCGATTGCCCCGTAAGAAAGAATTGCCTTTCTAGAAGTATAATCTATTTCCGCACGAAGTGTTTGTAGTGGTATAGACCCCTTTTTTACCTCTTCTGTTCTTGCAATCTCTGCGCCACCGAGTCTACCAGACATACTAATCCTAACACCTTTTACATCGCGGTTTGCAGCAACTTTTTCAACCGTTTGTTTCATCACCCTTCGAAAAGGCATTCTTTTTTCCAAAGACTCTATAATTTGTTCTGCAACCAAATTCGCATTTTTTTCTGATTGTTTTATCTCTTCTACTTTCACTTTTAGTTGATCTCCAACTTTAGATCCTGTTTTTTTCAAAACTTTTTTAAGACTTTTTATGATATTTTCAATACCCATACCATCACGACCAATAAGAAAACCTGGTTTTGCTGTAGAAATAGTTACAGAAACTGTGTTCCTAAACCTTTCTATTTTTATACTGTCTATCATATTGTTTTTTAGCGTTTTTTCCAAAAACATTCGTATAGCAATATCCTCTTTGACATTTTGTCTATAGTCTTTTTTATTTATAGAAAACCATTTTGACTTCCAGCCATTTAAAATTCCTATTCTTTGTCCATATGGGTGTACTGTGTGTGACATATTATTGTTTTTCTTTTATTTTATTTTGCTCTTCTAATTCCACAAGAACACGAGATGTTCTTTTTCTTAATGGTGTAGACCTTCCCATCGCCCTTGCACGTCCTCTTTTCATTGTTATACCAGAGTCTACTATTATTTTTTTAATTGTTAAAGACCCGATATTAGAAATACTCTTGTTTTTTGCATTCGCTATTGCTGATTCTATTAGTTTTAAAATCATACAAGCAGATTTTTTATTTAGAAGTTTTAGACTTTGACAAGCAGATACAGCATTTTTACCACGAATACTGTCTGCAACATATCTAACTTTTCTAGGTGCTTGTCTTATATCTTTTACGCTTGATTTCATATTGTTTATTTTTTAACTGTTTTAGCTTGTTTTGCTGCATCAATTTCTGCTTCTTTCTTTTTTTGTTCTAAGTCTTTTTGCATTCGACCACCATGTCTTATAAATTTTTTGGTCATTGCAAACTCCCCAAGATAATGACCCACCATATCTTCTGTTATTAAAACAGGTTGATGTATTTTTCCATTGTGGACTCCAAATGTAAAACCGACCATTTCAGGAGAAATTTGACTATTCCTACACCAACAGTTTATCACACCAACATCATTAGGTTTTTTTCCCGATATCTTTTTAAGAAGTTTCTGATCTGTATAAGGTCCTTTTTTTATTGATCTTGTCATACTTATATACTATCAAAATTATCTTTTTTTACCAACCTTTCTTCTTTTTACAATAGATTTGTTTGAATATTTTTTTGGTTTTCTTGTTTTTTGTCCTTTTCCAGAAGGTTTACCCCATTTAGTAAGTGCCCTCTTTCTTCCTCGGCTCGCTTTTCCTTCTCCACCTCCATACGGGTGGTCTACTGCATTCATAGCAGCACCACGAACCTTTGGTCTCCTTCCTAACCACCTTGAACGACCAGCTTTACCTAGATTTCTTAGTTTATGAGTTTCATTTCCGATCTCTCCTATAGATGCGTATCCATTTGATTGAACTTTTTTTATCTCAGAAGAAGGCATTTTAAGTTGTGTGTATTTTCCATCGTGCCCGAGGATTTCCGCAGAATTTCCAGCCCCTCTCGCTATCTTGGCCCCACCTCCTTCTTGTAATTCAACGTGGTAAACAGATGTACCACTTGGGATGTTTATTAATTTTGTTCTGTTACCTATTTTATTTGGAGCATTTTCTGATGTTATTACTGTATCTCCAACTTCTACTTTATTTGGTGTAACTATATATCTTCTCTCTCCATCACTATAACAAACACAAGAGATAAAAGCAGTCCTATTTGGATCATATTCTACACTCTCTATCTTACCTGGGATGTCTTTTTTGTTATACAAAAAATCTATCTCCCTCCATTTTCTTTTATGTCCTCCTCCTCTAAATCTTGATGTTATTCTACCGGTGTTATTTCTACCTTTTGCTCTTTTAAATCCAGAAGTCATAGATTTAACAGATTTGTTTGTGGTTAAAAAATTTTTGTAGGGTACAATTACCGTTCCTCTTATACCTGCGTTTGTTGGTTTATATTTTTTCATATTAGCTTAATTTTATTTTACTTCCTTTTTTAAGCTTCACATATGCTTTTTTCAAAGATTTTTTTTGACCTGGGTTTTTGTTTCCTTGTCTTCTTATTGATATTTTTTTCGGTCCTTTTTTTGCAAAAGATACTTTAGAAAGATCTGCTCCATATATTTCTTTTACTGCATTTTTTACATCTTTTGAAGAGGCTTTCTTTTTTACTACAAATGTATAAACATCAGACTCAGACAAAAGTGAAGATTTTTCTGTTATGTGTGGTTTTATGATAACTTCACTTGTGTGCATACATGCTTTAGATATTTTCCTTGGCATTTTTTTCAATCTTTTTTGTCTTCTTGTTTTTGTTTGTATTGGTTTGTATTTTTTCACAATGGTTTTTTGTTCTTGGTTTTCCTTTTTTTCCATATTTATTTGGTCATCTGTGTTTTGGTTTTGTAGATTTTCCACAGATATTTCTTTATCATCTTTGATTTCAATTTTATTTGAAGGTTTTTTTCTAAAAATCATACTGTTTCTTTTTTATTCTTTTTTTTTGCCACAGTTTTTTTCTTTACAACCTTTAAAACGGGTTTTTTTACAACCTTCTCTTCTTTTGGTTCTTTTTTAATACTATTTGTTTTTAACTTTTCTGACAATCTTCCTTCTAATTTTTCTATACATTTTTCTGGGTCTACAAATATAACTGTTGTGTGTTTAAAAACATCAAGTGCATTAAGTGTATCAATATCAGTGAGAAAAGATCTATGTAGATTACTCCAACTTTTTTCTAAATTAGAATCTTTGCTTGAAAAAACAACTAAAGTATTTGTTTTTAGGTTATGTTTGAAATCTTTTTTAATGACAGATAGTACAGCGGATGTTATTTTAGTTTTTGGTGTTTCAAGCTTTAAATCTTCTACACAAGCTATACTGCCCATCTTAGCTTTTTCAGAAAGAATAACAGACAATGCTTTTGCTTTCATTTTTTTGTTAACTTTTTTAGAATAATCTTTCTCGTTTTTTGGACCAAAGGTGACACCTCCACCTCTCCATAATGGAGAACGTATGGATCCGTGTCTTGCTTGTCCTGTTCCTTTTTGTCTATATGGTTTCTTTCCACCACCTCTTACATTTGCCCTATCTTTTGTGTGTGCTGTCTTTTGTCTTTGGTTTGAGGTTAAAGAGACAATAACCTGATATACCAAATTTTTATTCCATTCAGATCCAAAAATATTTTCCGGCAAAGAAATTTTTTTCGTTGTTTTTTTTGCTTCTTTTGTGTATAGTGGTGCTTCTATTTTCATATATTTTATTATAGTGTTTTAACTTCTATCAAAGTTCCTCTCTTTCCTGGTAGAGACCCTCTTATCAAGATTTTATTTGAATCTTTATCTGTAAACATTATCTCCAACCCTTTTATTGTAGTCCTATCACTGCCTAATCTCCCTCCCATTTTCATTCCTTTTGGAACTCTACATCGGAGACCTCCACCTATTGACCCAGGAGACCTTTCTGTGTGTCTTTGTCCGTGTGATCTAGGTCCACCTCCAAAATTGTGTCTTTTGACGACACCAGCAAAACCCTTTCCTTTTGATACACCAGATATAGACACAACATCTCCTTTTTCAAAAAGACTCATCGCGTCTATCTTATCTCCTATCTTATATTGTTCTACTTCGTTAACACGGAACTCTTTTGTTCCTTCAAATGTTTTTGCTTCTTTGTCTTTAGATCTTTTGTTTTGACTTGCTCTTTTTTCTCCATATCCTATCTGTATCGCATCATATCCATCTTTTTCTTTTTTACATATTTTTGTGATTGTCATATTTTCAAGTATCACTTCTGTAGCAGGGTGAACAGCACCTTCAATGTCGAATATTTGTGTCATTTTTTGTTTTTTTCCTATTGCAAATTTCATATTTTAGAATTTGTTTTTCTTTTTGTTTTATTAAGAAAACTATTTTACTTAGTTTTGCTTAAGATCTTATCTGTGCTTCTACAGAAACCCCGGCAGGTAAGTCTAGGTTTGAAAGTGCTTCTATAACTTGTTGTGATGGGTTTATAATATCAACAAATCTAGTGTGTATACGCATCTCAAACTGTTCTCTTGCGGTTTTAAATACAAACGACGCTCTGTTTACTGTGTATTTTTTGATTTTTGTTGGTAATGTTACTGGTCCTACTATCTCTACATTTAGTCTATTTCCAGTTTCTACAATTTGCTTTACTGACAAATCAAGAATACTTGGCTCATATGCTTGTACTCTAACTCGAAGTTTTGAATTTTCGGTTTTGTTTTTAGTAGCTTTACTCGTTGCCATCAAAGTAAATTATTTTGTGATTTTTACTACTACACCAGCTCCTACAGTTTTACCTCCTTCTCGAATAGCAAATCTTTGTTTTTCTTCCATAGCGATTGGCGCTACAAGTTTTACATCTACATTGACTGTGTCTCCAGGCATAACCATCTCTGTTCCTGTTTTTAATACTACTTCACCTGTTACATCTGTTGTCCTAAAGTAAAATTGTGGTTTGTATCCTTTCATAAAAGGAGTATGCCTTCCACCCTCTTCTTTTGATAGGACATAGATTTCCGCCTCAAATTCTGTGTGAGGTGTCACCGAACCTACAGCAGACAAAACTTGTCCTCTTGTCATCTCTTCTTTCTTCTTTCCTCTAAGTAAGATGCCGGCATTGTCTCCAGCCATCCCTTCTTGAAGTTGTTTGTTAAACATCTCTATACCAGTAACTGTTGTTTTTGAAGTATCTTTTATACCTACTATCTCTACTTCCTCACCTACTTTTACCACACCTCTTTCAATCCTTCCTGTTACAACTGTTCCACGTCCTTCAATAGAAAAGATGTCTTCTATAGGCATAAGAAACGGTTTTTCCATATCTCTTTTTGGCATTGGGAAATACTCGTCCATCTTGTCTATTAACTCTACTATCTTTTTAGACCATTCTCCATCCACACTATCTTCTTCCAAAGCCTTTAGTGCTGAACCTCGAATGACAGGAGTCTTTGCTCCGTCATAACCGTATTTGGTTAACAGTTCTCTAATTTCTTCTTCAACAAGCTCAACCATATCTTGGTCGTCTGTCATGTCACATTTGTTTATAAACACCATTATATTTGGTACACCAACTTGCCTCGCAAGTAAAACGTGTTCTCTTGTCTGTGGCATGGCTCCGTCTGTAGCTGACACAACTAAAATAGCTCCGTCCATTTGTGCTGCACCGGTTATCATGTTTTTAATATAATCTGCGTGACCAGGTGCATCAATCGCAGCGTAGTGTCTGTTTGGTGTTTCAAACTCAGAGTGAGCAATAGATATGGTTATACCTCTCGCTTTTTCCTCTGGTGCTTTATCTAAGTCATCTACCTGTTTGCTCGTAGCTATATATCCGTTTCCTTTTTTACTTAAAACATTTAAGATAGCTGCAGTTAGTGTAGATTTACCGTTATCAACATGACCTATAGTTCCTACATTCATGTGTGGTTTGTTTCTGTCAAAGTCTGCCATAGTAATAATTATTAAAATTTATAAATAAGGATTTGGTTTTAGACCAAAGAGCCTATAACATTTGCTGTGTTTGTTCTGTGACATATCACATAACATAAAAAAAGAATAGCAAAAAACACCCTCTAGGTCAAGTTTTGTTATATTTAACAAACTTGACAAAACATTTTATATGGTGTATTATATAATTAGAGCCGTAACGAACAGTAGGTAGTGTGGCAATGTTCAAAAAGATATAAAAATGATGTATAATAATCCAATAGTCACTAGACTTAGCGAAATTAGAGGTGCTAACCGCACCGAAACATTTGGGGGTGGGGTGCTTGAAGCTGTTAGGATGGGATTCAAAAGAGAAAAAGCAGAAGAGCATGCCTTTGGTGTTAGAAAAGTAGAGTATATTAGAAGATCGGAAGAAGTGGAGAATACTCATTATCTTTTGACCTTAAAAAACAATGGTTCTGATCAAAAATTCAGATTTGCTGTAAAAGGCAAAGATGTAATTTTGTATAAGAATTGGGACTCTATAAAATCCCAACACCAAGAGATGCTTATTTTGTTTTGTTTTTTTGTGTTTAACCACATTAAAAACAAAAAAAGCAAAGAGGAGGTTAAGATCCACCTCAAAACTTTTAGCACAGCTGTTTAATCTGTGCTCTAAGTCTAGAGGTTTTTTTATAATGAGCAGCCGAGTCCATTGGGACAGCTGCTTTTTTATTTGCCTGTGCGATTTTTTACTACCTCTTCTGCTATGTTTGTTGGTACCTCAGAGTAGTGTGAAAATTCCATAGTATTTGAACCCCTACCTGATGTCATAGATCGTAGCGCTGTAGTATAACCAAAAATTTCTGACAGTGGTACAAGAGCTTTTAATACTTTCGCTTTTGATATATCTTCCATTTTTTCAATATGTCCTCTTCGGGAAGAAATGTCTCCGGACACATCTCCAACAAACTCTTCTGGAACTGTGACCTCAATTTTCATAACAGGTTCAAGTAATATGATTCCTGCTTTTTTTGTTGCTTCTTGAAAAGCTTGTGATGAAGCTATTTTAAATGCAATTTCTGAAGAATCAACATCGTGATAAGACCCGTCATATAGGTCCACAGAGACATCTACCATCGGATAAGATGCATAGACACCCCTCTGCATTGCATCAATTATTCCTTTTTCACAAGCGGGTATGTATTCCTGTGGTATCACCCCACCTTTTATGTTATTTATAAATTCAAACGATCCGTTATTTTTTATATTTTTCGGCAGTGCTTTTCGCTCTTCTTCTGTTAGTTTCTTGATCGGAGCAACTTTTATTTTTACATGTCCATATTGACCTCTACCACCTGTTTGTTTTATATATTTTACTTCTGCCTCTGACGATCCTTTTATTGTTTCTCTATATGCTACTTGTGGTGTTCCTACATTTGCTTGTACACCAAACTCTCTTTTTAATCTGTCCACTATGATTTCAAGATGTAATTCTCCCATTCCAGCAATTTTAGTTTCCTCTGTCTCTTGGTCTGTTGTAACTTTAAAAGTCGGATCCTCGTTTGAAAGTTTGTGTAGCGAAATACCTAATTTTTCTTGGTCTGCTTTTGTCTTTGGTTCTATTCTCAGTTCTATAACTGGTTCTGGGAAAATTATTTTTGCCAACTCAATCGGGTTTTTTTCATCACAAAGGGTGTCTGATGTCTTTGCATCTTTCAGACCTATAACAGCACATATCTCTCCAGAAAAAACTTTTTTAACTTCCTTCCTTTCATTCGCGTGTGGCAATACTACACGGCCTATTCTTTCTTTTGAACCAGTACGAGCGTTTAATACATATGTCCCTGCTTCTAAAATCCCAGAATATACACGACAATAAGACAACTGTCCTACAAAAGGGTCTGTTTGTAATTTAAATACCATAGCAGAAAAAGACTCATCATCAGATGGCTTTCTCTCAAGCTCTATATCTTCATCATCTGGATCTGTACCTTTGATAGGTGGTATATCTTTTGGCGATGGTAAATAATCAACAACAGCATCTAATAATATTTGTACACCTTTGTTTTTTAATGCTGATCCAGTAAACACCGGAAAAATTTTAGATTTTATCACACCTTCTCTTAATACTTTTTTAAGTGTTTCTACAGACAGGTCTTCGCCGTTTAAATATTTTTCTGCTATATCATCATCAAATTCAACTATTCGTTCAACGAGTATCTCTCTTTCTTTTTCTACTTCTGCTTTCATGTTTTCTGGTACATCACAAACTTCTATTTCTATTCCCATATCGCCGTTAAACTTATATCCTTTTCTTGTTAACAAATCCACAACACCTTCGTGCTCTTCTTCTTCTCCTATTGGTAATTGCATTTTTACTGCATCTTTGTTTAATTTGTCTAATATACTTTGGAAAGAGTTTTTAAAGTTTGCCCCGGTTCTGTCTAGTTTGTTTATAAAAATTATTCTCGGAACATTATATTTATCTGCTTGTCTCCAAACTGTTTCTGATTGTGGTTCAACGCCAGCAACTCCATCGAAAACAACAACCCCTCCATCTAAAACTTTTAGTGACCTCTCAACCTCTGCTGTGAAATCTACGTGTCCAGGGGTGTCTATGATGTTAAATCTATATTTAGATTCCTCATCATTTTTATCTTTATCTGTTGGTGTCCAAAAACAAGTAGTCGCAGCACTTGTTATAGTTATCCCTTTTTCTTGTTCTTGCTCCATCCAGTCCATCGTAGCCTCACCCTCATGTACTTCACCTATCTTGTGTGAAACCCCAGTATAAAAAAGTACCCTCTCTGTTGTTGTGGTTTTACCTGCGTCTATGTGAGCACATATGCCTATATTTCTTACTCGCTCTAATGGACAATCCCTTCCACTCATACTACCAGGCAAGATGAGCGAAGGCTTTGTTAGATTCAGCCATTTTGTGCATGTTTTCTTTCTTTGTAACTGCTTCGCCTTCGTTAGCAGCGGCATTTATTAATTCTTGTGACAATACCTCCGATATAGGTTTTCCTTTTTTTGATTTTGAAGATGCTAAAATCCAACGAAAAGCTAAAATTTGTCTCCTGTGGCCTGAAACCTCTCTTGGTATTTGGTAGTTTGCACCACCGACTCTTTTAGAACATATTTCCATCATCGGTCCCACATTTTGTATAGCAGACTCAAAGACAACAAGAGGGTCTTTTTTTGTTTTTTCTTTTACATTTTTAAAAGATTGATAAACGATATTTCTTGCTGTGTTTTTTTTACCGCGCTCCATGACATAGTTGATAAACTTCGCCACTCTCACAGAGTTATATTTTGAATCTGGTGCTATTTTTATTTTATTTTTTACTGGCTTTCTCATTTTTTATTTTGTTTTCTTTGGCATCTTTGTTCCGTACCTACTCCTGCTTTTTTTTCTTCCTTCAACGGCAACAGCATCTAATTTTCCGCGAACGATAGAATACCTAACTCCTATGTCTTTTGTTTTTCCGCCACGAAGAAGTACAACTGAGTGTTCTTGAAGAGTATGTCCTATGCCTGGGATATATGCTGTAACCTCTAATCCATTTGTTAATGTTACACGGGCAATTTTTCTAACAGCAGAGTTTGGTTTTTTAGGATTTGTTGTTGTCACTTTTGTACACACACCTCTTTTAAAAGGAGACATATACCTGGTAACTTTATTTGTCAAAGAATTGTATCCCCTTCTTAATGCTTGGGTCTTTGATTTTTTAGTTCTTTTTGTTCTTCCTTTTTTGACTAGTTGGTTTACTGTCGGCATAGTCTTAAACTAACACATAAAGAAATACTTAAGCAAGTACAAACAAACAGCTTAATGTAAAAGGGGGACACCAGAAAGCAATTCTGCAATCCAAAAAACAGTTCTAGCAAGTGGGGTTATTAGAAAATATAAAAATATGAAAACTACCAGAAACATTCCCAAATAACCTATTTTTCCAATTAAATTGGAAACTCTTTGGTCAAGTGCCATTTTTACTTTATATGGAGCGATGGATGCAAACATTCTGTACCCATCCAGAGGCGGGATTGGTAGCAGATTAAAAGCCGCAAGAAACAAATTCACAGTCACTATAACAAGCACAAGAGCAGAAACGGCAGGTCCTAGAAAATCTCCAAAAAATCTGTAAAACAATCCAAAAGTAACAGCTACTACAATATTTAAAAAGATTCCAGCAGAAACAACAAAAAATTCTGAGTATTTCCCTTTAAGGTTATACGGGTTGTATGGCACTGGTTTTGCCCATCCAAAAAGAAGACTGCTGCCAGTTACAATAAGTAAAAATGGAACAAGTAATGAACCTACAGGGTCTATGTGCTTTATAGGATTTGGAGACAACCTTCCTGCATCTTTTGCTGTTGAATCGCCAAAAGAATATGCGGTATATCCGTGTGCAAGTTCGTGCAAAATAACAGAAATTATAAGTATGACTATATATATAAGCATTTGATTATTATATATCATTTTAAAAAAATCTGCTGTCTATAGAAATCGAGAAAAAACACAGATCTCTTGTTTGAAAAGTTTTTTTGTGTGTGTTATTATCAATACATTATGAGAAAATGTCCAATCACTGGAAAATGTCCAACAGTAGGTAGAAGTTATAGCAACAAAACTCGTGCCACAAAGTTTAACCCAACAACTGGTGTTGTAAGGAGACCAAACCTACAAACCAAAAAAATTTTTGTTGAAGAATTAGATAAAAAAATCAAAGTTAAAGCATCCACCAAAGCATTTAGAGAAATGAAAAAAAACGGAGTACAGAAAACACTAAAAACATCTGGTCTAATCAAATAAATTTGACTTTAAATCTTTTTGTTTTTTATCAAGAAAATAGACTATGAATATAATTAAATTAATAGAAACAGAACCTTCCTTTTATCTTTTTAAAACAGCGTGGAA
>JABAAK010000050.1 GCA_014238775.1 Candidatus Paceibacter sp.
GCAGAAATAAGAACTATTATATTTACAGCACTTTCTCTTGATTCTATTTTCTTTGCTTTTTCTCTTAAAAATTTATATGGGCCAATAGATTTTAAGAACTTATTTGATAACAAACAATTAATATTTACCATATGCATTAGTTTGGGATTTTTGTGTTTGGCTCTTTTTTACAAACCTATTCAAACATTTCTTGGTATGACCACATTCCCAACTTGGTCAATATGGATGTTACCTATTCTTGCTATTTTGCATCTAGTGTTGATAGAAACAGTAAAAAAACTTTTTCTGCGCAGAGAAACAACTAAAATAGTAGTATAATTAATTTATGATTATAATAATTTTACTAGTTGTTTTGATTGCATTAGTTGTAGTTGTACTTATTTCAGTTTTAATAAAGAACCCAAAAAACAGTATATCTCTACTACAATTAAAAGAAAACATTGATTCACAGTTTAAAATTTCTAGAGAAAGTTTGTTTGAAGTTACAAAAGGCTTGGAGACTTTAAAAGTTGAAGGTAAAAACACAAAAGACAGTATGGAGTCTTATGTTAAAAACATAAACAGCTTACAAAATATATTACAAAACCCAAAGCACAGAGGTAATTTAGGTGAATTTCTTTTAGAAAAAACTTTGTCTGATTTTTTAGCACCAAAACAATATAAGCTCCAATATCAGTTGGAAGGTGGTGTTGTGGATGCTGTTATAAATGTTGAAAACAATACTCTTATACCTATAGATGCAAAATTTAGTTTAGAGAATTATAAAAAAATGATTAGTGCAGAATCATCTGTTGACAAAGAAAATTATAAAAAGGAATTAAAAAATGATCTTAAAAAGAGAATAGATGAAACATCAAAATATATACAACCACAAAACAAAACTGTAGATTTTGTTTTGATGTATGTACCATCAGAAACACTGTATTATGATTTGTTTACAAACACGGTTGGAGGCGATGATTTAATCGAATATGCATTTAAAAAGAAGGTTGTTGTTGTTTCCCCAACAACTTTTTATGCTTATATGCAAACAATAATGCATGGACTTCGAGCTCTTAATATAGAAAAAAAAGCAGAAGATATTCAAAAAAATGTCAAAAATCTTCACAAGCACCTACAAAAATATAATGAATCTATGGAAAAACTAGGTAAAAATTTATATTTAGCAGTTAAAAATTTTGATGAGTGTGACCAGGAATACTCTAAAATAGAAAAAGATATAGAAAAGATATAGATTTGCAAAATGTATTTGATTTAAGTTAAAATAAAATTAATATGAAAAAAATTATAACAATTGAAACCGGAGGAAAACAATACAGAACCGAGATAGGTGGTGTAATTAAGATAGAAAAATTAACCAAAGAAAACGGTATAGATTGTGTTGTTGACGACAAAGTGGTTTTTGATAAAGTACTTTTGATTGAAGATGGTGAAAGTGTTGAAATAGGAAAACCGTATTTAGAAAAAAAAGTTGTTACAGGTTTAGTTAAAGAATGTGGTAGATCAAAAAAAGTCACTATAATAAAATTTAAAAATAAAACTAACAGAAGTACAAAACAAGGACACAAACAACATTATTGTAAAGTTTTGATTGAAGGTGTCAAGTAAGAAATTAATAAGTTTTCAGATACTTTTTCCCACATAAAAACTAACTTTCCCACATAAAAACCAGCTTTCCAACACACTATAATAAGATAAATTTATATGTTGTATATTTTTATACTTTACTAAAACAAAGTATGTGTATATTATTTATATATGACAAATACAGATCCATTTAAACTTCCTCAACATTCTGAATCTGAATTAGCACTACTAGGATCTATTTTTCTTGATGTAGATGCTTGGGACACAGTAAGCGGATTGATTAAAAAGGAAATGTTTTATGTTCCAAAACATAAAGTGATTTTTGAAAGTATGAATAGACTGGCAAACAAATCACTTCCAATTGATTTGGTAACTATCACAAAAGACTTAGAAGAACACAAAGAATTGGATTTGGTTGGTGGTAGGGAATATTTGTCTGAAATTATAAACTCAGTGCCATCTGCTTCTCATATAGACGCATATGCAAAAAACATTTTTGATACATATTTAAGAAGGGAATTAATAAAAGCCGGCGGATCAATAATAAAAATTGCAGAGGAAGGTAAAAAGGATATAGATGGTATAAGAGACTCTGTGGAGCAAGAAATTTTTAAAATTACAAATGGAGATGGTGAACAAAAGAAATATAACCCTTTATCAAATTTGATAATCCCTGCTTTTGAAAGATTTATGAGTACAGAATCAAATGATAATTATATCAGGGGATTTAGTTCAGGTTTTGTGTCTTTGGATGACAAACTTTCTGGTTTTCAACCCTCAGATTTAATAATACTCGCTGCGAGACCTAGTATGGGGAAAACAACTCTTGCATTAGACATAGCAAGAAGAACAGCTATTAGAAATGGAGTCTCTGTTGGTATATTCTCTCTAGAAATGAGTAGTGATCAACTTGCAGAAAAACTAATGGCAGCTGAATCTGGTGTTGATGCGTGGAGAATGAGAACTGGTAAATTAAGTACACACGAAAAGAAAGATGATTTAAGTGAAGCTGCTGATAGACTTTCTAATGCTCCTATTTTTATAGATGATCGTTCAAACAACTCAATAGTAGCAATTCGTTCAACTGCTAGGAAAATGAAAAGAGAAAATAATATAGAAATATTGATAGTTGATTATTTACAATTAATAACACCACACGACACAATACGATCAGATTCTATGGTAAATAAGGTTACAGAAATTTCAAGAGCTTTGAAACAAATAGCAAGAGAATTAGAAATACCAGTTATTGCACTATCTCAGCTATCAAGAGATATAGAAAAGAGGGGTGGGGCTCCAAAACTGTCAGATTTACGAGATTCGGGTTCAATAGAACAAGACGCGGATGTAGTTATGTTTATACACCAAGATGCAAAAGATGTTGTATCTGGTAGTGAAGTAGAAGAAAAACAGATTTTAATTTCAAAACATAGAAATGGTCCTACTGGAATAATAAGATTAGGATTTAACAAACAAAAGCTTATTTTTACAGAGATAGAAAGAAAATATCAAAACACCCAAGAATCTGAAAAAATTGTTTCCACAATGGATAATAATTAATCTATCTTTGGAAATATATCGGTTCCTTTTTTAGTATCATCAATATTAAAACCTTTTGTATTAATAATTTTTCTTAAACTATCTGCTTCTTTCCAATTTTTCATTTTTCTTGCTTTATTTCTTTGTGAAACCAGTTGATTTATTTCTTTTGGTATTTTTATTTTTATTTTTTTTAGACCAAGTCCGAATATTTTATCTAATTCTAATAAAGTTTTGGTTTTAATAGCTCTTTTTTTTGAGTTGCTTTTTAAAAAGTCCCACAACACTGCAATTGCCTGTGGTGTAGAAATATCATCTGCTATTATTTTTTTGATTTTGTCTACAATTTCTTTATCTACCTTTGTAAATAAAAGTGTACCTTTGTAAAAACAAAAAGTTTCAAGTTCTCTTAACGCTAAAGACGCAGCTTTTATGGATTTTTCTGTATAGTTTATAGGTGTTCTGTAGTGTATAGTTAAGAATAAATAACGAAGAGATACTGGATTTAAGTTTTTTTTGATTAAATCATTTATATAAATTCCAGTCCCTTCAGATTTAGAAAGTTTGGCACCATCTACCCCTAGATGTTCTGTGTGCATCCAAATATTTACAAAAGTTTTACCTGTGTCTGACTCTTGTTGTGCTATTTCGTTGTTATGATGTGTTGGTGCTAAATCTATACCTCCTGTGTGTATATCTATACTTTCACCTAAAACAGACGAGGCCATGGCACAACATTCTGTGTGCCATCCGGGGAAACCAACGCCCCAAGGAGAATCCCACTCTTGCAACCTACCTTCTTCTTTTGTAGAAAATTTCCATAGTGCAAAATCATGTAAA
>JABAAK010000051.1 GCA_014238775.1 Candidatus Paceibacter sp.
CATGGATGATTGTAAAAATATAATAAAGAAAATTGCAAAAAATATGCGTGGAAGTGGATGGATTATGATGCATTATGACAAGCAATCCGATGATATTATTTTTAATTGGGTGACAAACCACGAGATCGGCCAAACAACAGCATTACAACCTATATTAGCAATAGATATGTGGGAGCACGCATATATGGTCGACTACCTTCCATCTGACAAACTCAAATATGTAGACGCTTATCTAAAAGCAATAAATTGGGAAATAGTATCAGAAAAATTCGAATCATATCTAAAATAACCACTATTTTTTATAAAGCAAATAAATAAAGAATAAGATAATAGCACTAAATATAAAATAGAAATATATTGATAATGTTGGGAGTGACACAGATGCAAATGGAACTGACGCCAAAAAAATAGATATTGAATTTATTGTTTTTAATATAAAGTATGTTGGTATCGCTGCTATCTGTGCTAATGGTTCAAAAATCAGTCCAAATAATCCAGTAACAAATCCAAAAAGCATTCCTAGTGGTATCAAAGGAAGCACAAGTATGTTTGCCAAAACTCCGATAAGAGAAACTTCACCTATCTTGTATACAAGGTAAGGGAGTAGAAAGATTTGAGTAGAAAGAGTTGCAGCGATTATACCTCTAATTTGTAATTTATCTGTTATAAACTTAAATTTATTTTCAAGTTTTGGAGAAAGAATTATCAACCCCGCCGTTGCTAACATAGAGAGTTGAAAAGATGTGTTGTATAAGATGATAAGCGGGTTTACTAAAACCATAAACATACTTGTTACAAAAAGTAAATTTAATGCTAGCGTCTGCCTTCCTAGTATGTTTGATATAATAACCAAAGAACCCATCATACCAGCACGAACCGCAGGAGGCTCACCTCCAGAAATAAAAACAAAAAGAATTACAAAAAGTATAGATAAAACTAATCGTAAAATTTTTGGTAAAAAGAATAAAATTCTTCTAGTTGCTTCAGCTACAAGTGTAATATTGTATCCAGACAGCACTACTATGTGTAGAAGTCCAGCTATTCTAAAAGACTCGAGTAATTCCTTCTCTGTACCAAACTTCTGACCAAGTAGTATTCCAGCAAGTAAAGATTCTTCTGGCTCTGGCACAAATCTAGCTGTGCTTGATAAAAACCCATTTTTTATCCCAAAAAGAAATTTTTTTATTTTATTTGTAGTGTTTATATTTGTATTTTTGTGACACTCATATTCTTTTGCATAAAATGTATAATCAATTTTTTGGCTTTTTAAATAATTTTTATATGGAACAATCTTTCCATTGTTTGTTATAAAATCTTTTACCAAGGATATATCTCCATCACCGACAACAGTGTCTCCAAAACTACAAAAAGATGGTGTTTTTACAAAAAACAAAACATTTGTACCTTTGTATTCATTTTCCAATGAAACCTTAAACCGTGAAAATGAATCTCCTTTTATCGTTTCGCTTGAAACAATGCCAGAGATGCCCAGACTTCCCTCGTCTATGTGATTTTTAATCTTTAAATATTCTCCAAGTTCAACTCTTGCAAAACCGAGTAAAAATAAAAGAGAAAATAACAAGCAATATAATAAAAGTTTGTTATTTTTATGAAAACCATAGAAAACATAAATTGCAGCAAAAAAGGATAAAAACAATATAAAAACCGATATATCAGACATAATAGCAAGTACGGTTCCTATAAAAAAACAGAATATTCCAGAAATTAATTTACATTCTTTAAAATTCATGGTTGATAAAGTATTTCATTATAAATATTATCTACTATATTATAAATATATGGAAAAAACTGTTTTTGAAAAAATAGTAGAAGGAACACTACCGTCAAATAAAATATATGATGATAAAAATACTTATGTTTTTCTTGCCCATCCACCAAAAACAAGTGGTCACACACTTGTTATAACTAAAAAACCATACAAAGACATACTTGATATACCAGAAGATTTGGCAGTAGATCTTATAAAAACCATCAAAAAAGTTGCACCAGCGGTAATGAAAGCAACAAAAGCAGATGGTATAAATATAATACAAAATACAGGAAAAGATGCCGGACAAGAAGTTTTTCATATGCACTTTCACATAATACCAAGACACAAAAATGATGATCTTTTTGGAAAAAATCTAAATATGTTTAAGTATACTAACTGCGAAGCAAAAACAATTGCAGACGAAATAAAATTAAAACTTATTTAAAGTGACTACTTACAGAATACACGGAGGTAAAAAATTAAAAGGTTGTGTAAAAATACAGGGAAACAAAAATGCAATGCTACCGTGTATAGCAGCGTCGCTTTTGACTGGAGAAGAAATAATATTAAAAAACATACCAGACATAATTGATACAAAAGTCATGATTGAAATTTTAAAAGAAATAGGGGTAGAGGCTTCATTTAAAAATAATATTTGTAAAATAAAAGCAAAGAATATCAAAACATCAATCATACCAATAGACCTTGCAACAAAAATCAGAGGGTCTATTTTACTTATAGCACCTTTGCTTTGTCACCTAAAAAAAATTGAACTTCCTTTTCCTGGTGGTGATGTTATAGGAAAAAGAAGATTAGATACTCATTTTCAAGTCTTTAGGGAATTTGGTGCTTTGGTGGAAACAAAAGAAAATATAAAAATAACTGTAAAGAAAATAATCACAAAGAGCATATGGCTTCAAGAAGCCTCTGTTACAGCCACAGCAAATGCAATTATGCTTGCTGTGCTTGCATCTGGAAAAACAACTATTATTAATGCAGCATCTGAGCCACATATAGTGGATTTATGTAACATGCTCGTTTTAATGGGTGCTTCTATATCTGGTATTGCTTCAAATCGTTTAGAGATAGTTGGTGTAAAAAAATTAAATGGTACAACTTTCACAATAGGTCCAGACTATCTGGTTGCTGGTACATATGCGGCTGCGGCAGTTGTTACTGGTGGTGATATAACATTAAAAAATGTAAATTCCGAAGAAATGACTACTATAAAAAATGTTTTTATTGCGATGGGTGTCCCTTGGGAATCTAAAAAAAACCAAATAAGGATAAACTGTACAGATAAAAAATTAAAGGCAAAATCACAAACCACAGAACCTATTATAAAAATCAGTTCCATGCCTTGGCCAGGATTTCCATCAGACCTGTTGTGTATTATTGTTACAATGGCAACACAAATAGAAGGTAAATTTATGTTTGACGAAAAACTTTTTGAAGAACGAATGTTTTTTATAAAATATTTAAATCATATGGGTTCTGAAATAATAATGTGTGATCCACACAGAGTGATTACGTTAGGAAAAATAAAACTGATAGGTACGGAAAAATGTGGGTTTATATTACCAGCACCAGACATACGAGCGGGATCAGGTATTCTACTTGCAGCAATTGCTGCAAAAGGCACAAGTATAATGAGCGACCCTTACCATATAAACAGAGGATATGAAGATTTTATAGAAAATATAAACAAGCTTGGAGGTAAAATTAAAAAAATATAATTTTACAAACAAATCTTTTGATTACAGTTTTACAGATCGCTGTGTTCTCCTTTTGGTAACATTAGGTCGTCGTTTGCAAGAAAATAAAGCATGGCCCCACCTCCAGTGGATAAAAATGACCAATTATTGATAGTCCCTGACGCTTTTATGCAAGCGACAGTATCTCCTCCACCAGCTATAGAATATATGTTTTTATTACTAGTAAGTATTTTGGCAACAAATACAGAGTGTGTTATAAAACCTCGTTCATACCATCCAATAGGTCCATTCCACAAAACACTTTTTGTTTTTTCAATTTTTTCTTTTAAAATTTCAACAGTTTCATTCCCTATGTCTACTATTTTTTCATTATCACAAATTTTATTTACTTTTTTAGAAAAATGTTCATTTTTATCATTTAAAACTATCACGTCGACTGGTAAAATTATTTTTGTATTTTTAATTAAAAAACTGACATCCACTGATTCATCTATTACAGATGTTCCGACATTGTATTTTTTTGACAGTAATGTATTTGCGATTATTCCACCGACAAATACAAAATCATAGACAGGTAAAAGTTTTTTAACTATTTCTATCTTTGTTTCCATTTTTGCACCACCAAAAATTAAACCTGCCGGTTGTTTTGGTTTTTGTGCTTTTGTAAGCTCATGTATTTCTTTGTTGAATTGTATTCCTGTGTATGTTTTAAAAAGTTTTGGCAGAAGATTTACTGAAGCATTTTTTCTATGTGAAACATCAAACGCATCAAAAACATACAAATCTCCTAAAAAAGATAGTTCTTTTGCAAATACAGGGTCATTTTCTTTTTCTCCACTAAAGAATCTAAGATTTTCAAGAAGCATTACTTCTTTGTTTTCCATTTTTTGTACTTCTTTTTTTATTTTTTTGAAATTCTTCTCTTTTACAAATTTATGTTCTATATAATCTGAAATAAAGTCAGATATTATCTGTAAGCTTTCACCCTCTTTTCCTTTTCCCAAATGTCCTATTAAAATTATTTTTGCTTCTTTTTCTTGCAAAAATTTTATTGTTTCAAAATTTCTTTTTATACGATATGTGTCTACTATTTTTCCTTCAACAATAGGAGTATTTAATGATCCTCTTAAAAGAACTATTTTGCCTTTTAATTCATCCGGTTTAGCTTTTGTTATTATTTTATAGAAATGCATTTTAATAGTTTATTGAATACCTTTGAATCAACAGATGCCCTGCCTAAAAGCAACCCATTACAACCTCCTTTATTTATGATTTTTTCACTGTTTTTTTCATTTGCAGAGCCTCCATATAATAATATAGAATTCATAGTTTTGTGGTTATTTTTTAAAATTTTTCTGATAATTTCCATTGTAGAATTTATCTGTTTTATTGGCATTGGGTGTTTTTTCCCTATAAACTTAACAGGCTCATATGCAAATATAATTTTTTTGCATTCAGTTGGTTTTAGCCCTTTTAGAGCGTCTTTTATTTGTTTTTTTAAAACAATAATTGCAGATTCTTTTACTTTTTCTCCTATACACAAAATAGGTAGAACATTAATAGATAGTGCATTTTTTATCTGTTTATTGATATCATCACACATCACTCTTCTTTCTGTGTGACCGATAATTATAAAATCAATATTTTCATTTACTAGTTGCTCTGGTGTTGTCTCTCCTGTATTTGCACCACCTGTGTTTTCTGATATATATTGACTGCCAACATAAAAACCTTTGTTTTCACATTCTTTTTTTATACTTTCCAAATGAAGTATAGACGGAGCTATTCCTATAGAAATGTTTTTTCCTGGAAATCTTATTTTCTTTATTGTTTTTAAAGCATTTTTTGTAGATGAAAAATAAGTTTTCCAATTACATATTACAAAAATTTTGTTTTGTTTTTTCATTATATGCTTATTATATCAAAAAACCACCGTAAGGTGGTTTTTTAATATAAATAAAATTTTTAAAATTTTATTTAACCGCGTCTTTGAAAGACTTAGAAGCCCTAAATTTAGGCACACAAGTTGCCTTAATTTGTATAGTTTCTCCGGTTGCAGGATTTCTTCCTTTTCTAGCAGCTCTTTCTTTTGAAGAAAATATCCCAAAACCAGTTATAGAAACCTCTTCTTTTTTAGAAACAGCTTCAACTATTGTAGAAAATATTTTTTCTACAACTCTTTCAGCTTGTACTTTTGTCCCGCCAAGCTCTTCGTGTACTAATTCAACTAAAGACATTTTATTCATGGTATTTACAAATTAAAGATAATAAATTAAGGAAGCTGTTTTGCCCCCAATTTATAAAGTATATGCCATATACACCCATATAGTCAAGTAAATTAAGCTTATTAAGACGCTCTTTTAAAAACCTATATAAATCAACTATTTTTGGACCACATCTATGATTCCAAACCTTCTTGCCTCTTCTGCTGTCATAAAATTATCTCTCTCTACAGCTTTGTTTATCTCCTCTATTTTTTTTCCAGTGTTTGTAGATAAGATTTTATTTAAGGATTTTTTCATATTTTCCATTCTTTTTGCAGCTATTGCAACATCAGTTGTCTGTCCTTCAACACCTCCGTGTGGTTGGTGAACCATAATCTCTGCGTTTCTTAATGCAGATCTTTTTCCTTTTGTTCCGCAAGAAAGTATCACAGCAGCAGCAGAAGCAGCCTGCCCGACACAAACAGTTCTTACATCACACTTTATGTGGTTCATGGTATCTAATATAGCCATTGCTGCGTTCACCTCTCCTCCTTGTGAATTGATATATAAAGATATGTCATTTTTTGATTTTTTAGAAGCCAAAAACAAAAGTTGTGCAATTATTGTATTTGCAGAATGATTGTCTATTGCCCCAGAAAGAAACACTATACCATCCTCAAGGAGTCTAGAAAAGATATCATAAGATCTCTCCCCGTCTGTTGTTTTGTCTATTACCATTGGTATTATGTTATTCATATATTTATTATATTATATTTTTTTGCTATCTGCTAGAGTTTTAAGTCCTTGTCTATTTTTAGCACTATTTTTTCTAGATATTCAAAAACTTTTTCATTTGTAATTGCTGTATGTACATATACCTCTAAGTGTTGTTTTGTAGCGTTTTTGTATTTTTTTTGAAGAGAAACAACCTGCTCATTTACAATTTTTTCGTCTGGATAAATCTTGTTTTCTCCAGCAATAAAATTAAAGAGTATTTGTGTTTTTGCTCTTTTTTCCGCTTCAGCGCGCAGTGTTTCTTTGAACTCTTCTTCTGTGATATTTTTGTCCTTCATGTAATCCTCTATCGTTGTGTTTAGTCTTTTTGCATCTTGTTTAAACACCTCTAAACCATTTTCTGCTTCTCTGTCAATAAAAACTTTTGGCACATCATAATCTATGTCCGATAATAATTTTTCTGTTATATCTTTTCTGATTTGATATTTATTTTGTGTTTGTTTTTCTTGAAAAACTGCTTTTTTAATCATTTCTCTAAAGTTTTCTACAGAGGTTGCTGATGGGTATATCTTTTGTATTGTTTCAATTGTCAAATCTGGCAGATCACTATCTTTTTCAGGTACCTTTTCTTCTTTGTTTTCCTCTCGAAAAATATTTTTTTTGATATCTGAAATGATTTCATCTACTTCTTTGTTTGATGTTTCTTTTGGTGTGTCTGATTGTTTAATGTCTTTAAGTAATTCGTTTAAATCAGGTAAATCAACTTTTGTTATAGACTCTAGTTTCACAGTAAACTTTGCATTACTTTTAGTTGCTATGCTGTCTATTTGGATACTAGGTTTGTCCACTGGCACTATCTTGTTCTGTGCAAAAAAATCTGGAAGTTTTTTTAAAATAGCAATTTTTGTCGCCTCTGTTGTTATCACTAGTTCGCCGTACTTCTTTTCTACCTCTGTATATGGAACCTTACCTGGTCTAAATCCATCAAAAGTGGTTCCTATAGATATGTTTTTTGCGGCATCATTTTTGTATTTTTCTATTTCTTCAGCTAATATCTCGCCTTTTATTTCTACAAAACCTGTATCTTTTTTTTCTATTTGAAAATTTTCCATATTATATACCTATTTCTTCTGCTAATTTTTCAACCTCTTTTGCTGTTATACCTTCATCTTCTATTATTTTTTCAATAAGGATGTTTATATCCTCTTCAGTTATGTGGTCGTTTTCTGTTTGCAGTAGCAACTTGCTTTCTCCTTGGTCCTTGGTTAGTGTGTTGTCATTAAGTAAAGTTGTGTTTTGGTTTTGTATTATCACCCTTCTCTCAAAAATAAAAATAAAGCCATAAGTTCCAGCCACAATCAAAATAAAAAGGACTATGACATTTGCAATTGTGGTTCCATATTTTCTGTTTTTTTTAATATTATTTTCAACTTTTTCCATTTTTCTTTAATATTGTAGATTAATATTTATTTTTTTTAGTTTTTAATTTTATGTATTGTGCTAAAACTATTTCTCTAAAAGAAAAAACTTTTGATACTAAGGCAGATAGTTGTAACTTAGTTTCCACAAAAACCTGGTCTTGTGTAAAGTCTATTTCTTGTTTAGTTTTTTTATTTTCCAGCAACATTTTATATATATTTTTCGTAACAAAAATGTTTTCCAACGAATCTATTTGCTCTTTTGTTTCTTTGTGGAAGTCTATAAAATGTTTTTTATTTCCAGAGGGAAAATTTTTACTTACTATATTTTCTATAGAGAAAAGTAATAGGGAGTTTTGATAAATTCTTTTTACAATTATTTGAGTGTACTCATTGAGTTTTGTTTGTATCCCTTGCAACTCCTTTTCAGTAAAATCATCTTTATATTCCTCTGATGTGATTTGTACTGTAAAATTAATCTGTTTAGCGGTTTTGTTTAAAAGGTCTTTTATTTCTTCTTTGGTTATCCTACTTTCATCTTTTTGAACCAGTCTTCCGGATGTTAAAATCGCTTCCGATGTGTTTGTAGTTAAAAATAAAGTTCCTATACAAAAAACCGCAAATATAAATATATGTTTTATTGATGTTTTGTGAGTAATCATGGAGTATTATTTTTCAAATTTTTCTTTATACAGTTTTTTTGAGTAATGAAAAGCTTCTTTAGCTTCCTTTGCCCCCCCTATTTTTCCAACCTTAACAACTTTGTTTTGTAGACCTTTATATGTCTCAAAAAAATGTTGGATTGTTTTTAAGGTGTGTTGATTCATATCTTCAATATCTTGTATTTTGTCCCACCTTGGGTCGCCTATTGGCACTCCTAAAACCTTATCATCAGCATCTCCATCATCCGTTAAGTAAAGTATTCCTATCGGTCTGACTTTTACTAAAACCCCTTGGCAGAGTGGAAATGTTGAAAGCACAACAACATCAAGTGCGTCTCCATCATCATAAAATGTTCTAGGTACAAACCCATAGTCTGTTGGATAATCCTGTGCTGTGTGCATAGTTCTATCCAACATGATAAGACCTGTTTCTTTATCTATCTCATATTTATTTTTTGAGCCTGCTGGAATTTCAATAATAACGTTTATTGAATCCTCAGTACCGCTCTCTATGTCGTGCATAAAATGCATATACCCTATACTAACATTAAAATGTTTCACTTGGAAATCATTTAGTAGTTTTTGTATATATTTAAAAAAGCCTTATTTTTAAGCTTTTTTGGTTTATTTTTTGTCTTATTCGTTAGTTTCTTTTTCTGTTTCGTCCTTGCTTTCTTTTTCTTTATCTGGATTCTCTATAACTTCTTCACCTTTTTCTTCTTCTGATGGTTTGTTTTCCTCTTCTGTTTTGTCATTTTCGACAGTTTGTTTTTCATTTTTGTATTCTGCATATCTTTCTTCTCTCTGTTGTACGAATTCAGTTTCATCTACATGTTTTTCTAACACTCCGTCCTTTACAGTCATCATTAATTCATCGGACATGTTTTTGATATCAAGATCTACTTGAGTCAGTTCCGCTGAAAGTAATATATTTTGCCCACTTCTATCAAATATTGAAGCAATGTCTTCATCCAAAACTTTAACTGTGGCTTTGTTTGTTTTTTTATCATATATTACAGACGAAATTTTCAACGGTGACAACGCCTCTTCCACAAACAAAGGTATTTCTGAAGTTTTTTCTATTATATCTATATATTCTCTCCCTCCATTAAGTTCTCCTCTCACAGCAAGAACTCTGACACCACGAGGTCCCACAAGAGATCCTACTGGATCTATAGTTTCGTCTTCTGTAGAAGCAGCTATTTTTGTTCTTTGTCCTGGTATTCGAACTATTTTTTCTATTTTTATTTTACCATCTGCTAATTCTGGAGAATTTAAGGAAAAAAGTTTAACAATAAAATCAGTAGAGGACCTTGATAAAGTAACAAAGTTACCTCCGCGTGGTTTTTCGTCTATAAATTTTACAAGTGCCCTGACAGACTCACCTTCTCTAAATCTCTCTCCTGGTATTTTTTCTTCATACGGTATTTTTGCTATTGTGTTTTTAATGGTTACAAATATCGCACCTCTCTCAAATCTATGAACCACACCAGAGACAATCTCCCCTTCTTTTCCTTTCAGGTGTTTCATTACAAGATCTTTTTCTGCCTCCCTTAAACTTTTTGCAAGCATTTGTGCAGCAGACTGTGCAGCTATACGACTAAACTCAGATTTAGTGTTGAGTGGAAAAAATATTTTTTCTCCGTTTTCTATATTTGCTTGCACTAGCTTTGCGTCCTCAAGTTTAATATGTCTCTCTGGATTAAAAAAAACTCTTTTGTCTTCCTCATCAATCCTCTCTTCATCTGGTGCTAAAATGTTTTCATCTGACAAAGCTTCTTTAACTTGAAAAAAAGACAACTCTCCGTTTTCTCTGTTAAACTTTGAACGAATAACTTGGCTGTTTTTTGCGTATCCTTTTTTGTAAGCAGCAGCAAAAACAGATTCAACTGTCTCAAACAAAACCTCTTCGTCGATTTTTTTTTCTTCTGCCAGTTGTTTGATTGCAATTTTTAGTTGTTTTAAATCCATTTTGTTTTTTGATTTTGATAATGTGTAAAAAGAAAAATCGCCTTCGCGGGGCAATTCCTCTTAATGTAAGAATTATATAACAGTATTATGATAATTGTACACCCTACAGTCTAATAACTCAAGTTATTGTTCATCAAATACAAGAAAACCTTAAATTTGCTAGTATACTAATATAGTTCTGCG
>JABAAK010000052.1 GCA_014238775.1 Candidatus Paceibacter sp.
AAAATGCATGCAATAGTTTTGTCAATGCTTTGCAAGTGGCTTCTTCATTTATTGAAATTGGCGTTTATAAAAATATATTGATTGTTACAGGAGAAAAACCTTCTGTATCTGTAAAATACCACATCAAAAATTTAAAAGACTTAAAAAAATACTTAGCTGGTTTTACACTCAGTGATGGTGGCTCTGCAGCAATTATTACTAGTTCTAATGATGAATCTAAAATTCATTACCAAAAATTTTATTCTATTGGTTCTGAATGGAAACACTGTTCTATAAGAGGAGGGGGAACTTGGTATCCTCGGGATCCAGAAAAATCTTATTTTGAAGGAGATACTATTGCCTTAAAAAATTCTTTTGATGGAGAAGCTACAGAATTTCTTAAAAAAGCTATGAAAGATTGTGGTTGTGATAAATCAACAATAAAAATCTATACTCACCAAGTATCGGAAGGTACTTATGATTTACTTATTGATGGCTTTAATATAAAAAAAGAACAAATTCATCGTGTTTTTCATTTGTATGGCAATATGGCAGCAGCTTCTATACCTGTATCAATGGTAGATGCTATTGAAAAAGGAATTTTAAAAAGAGGTGATAAAATTTTGCTGATAGGTCTGGCTGCCGGTATTAGCGCTTCATTACAGTATATCACTTTTTAAAAAATATGGAAGGGCTTTATAAATCAGAACTTCTGAAGTTATTAAATAAATCTCCTGACGGTATTGCTTTAATTGATAAGGGCTTTTCCTACCAAAATAATGAACTAGAAATTCTATCTCAAAATTTAGCTGTTTCCCTTCGCAAAGCAGGTTTAAAAAGCAATGATAGAGTTGTACTGGCTCATGCCCCTAACAAAGATTTTTTAACCATTTTTTTTTCCTTAATAAAATGTGGAGCAATAATAAGTTTGATTGATCCCGAAATGGGTATGCAAAATTATGAGCAGAAGTTAAAACAATTTGATCCTCATTGGTGCTTTGTAGATCATAGATTAATACTTCTTAGAAAATATCTGATTCTGAGATGGTTGTATTACAAAAAAACAGGTAAACAACTATATTTCCCAAAATATTCAAAATCTAGAATTATTAGTTGCGGAAAAAATAATTTTTTGCTAGGTACCGAAAAATTAAAACATTTTTTAAAACCAAGTAAAGATAAACTAAATTTTCAAGAAAATAGAGATGAAAAAGAATTTTTGGTTATCTATACTTCGGGCACTTTGAGTGAGCCTAAAGGTGTAGTTCATAGCAAAAAAAATCTTATCAATAGTCTGCATTCATTAAAAAAAATTCTTACCGAAGAAGATCAAAGAGGAGTTACCCACTTACCTCATTTTGTTTTATTGGGTATAATGAGTAGTGTGACTATTTCTTTGTGGGACCAGCATCTCAAAGTTGAAAAAAAACTCCGATTTATTAAAGATGAACAAATTACTACTCTATTCAATCCTCCTGCAGAATTAACTCCACTTATTGATCATTGTCTAGCGAAGAATATTCGCTTTCCAAGTAACCTAAAGCATATTATAATAGGAGCTGCTCCAGTATTAATTTCTTTTCTTAAAAGTTTACGCAAAGTATATTTTGGTCGTATAACCTGTGCTTATGGTATGATCGAAAATCCTATCATAACCTATATTGATGGTGACAAAAAGTTAGCCTATAAAGGAAAAGGAGATATTGTTGGCAAACTTCTTCCAAATATTCAATTAAAAATCGCAAAAGACGATGAAATTTTACTCCATTCAAATCAAATTTATCTTCGTTACTGGCACCAAACAAAAAGGGGGAAATGGCATGAAACAGGAGATTTAGGAACATTCTTAAAAGACGGACAATTGGCTTTATTAGGAAGAAAAAAAAATGTGATTGTACGCACAAGTTTGAATATTTACCCTGGTCTGTATGAACCCATAATCAATCAAATTAAAGGAGTCAAAGAAGCTGTAATGATAGGAATTTATAATCACAAAAAAAATGATGAATATATAGTGTTGGCTTTTGAAGGTGATATTAATGAGAAAGATTTGATGGAAAAAGTGAGTTTTGGAAAATATTCTTTAGACAAAAGGGCTATACCGGATTTTATTTTCAAAACAAAAATTCTACATAAAGGTAGGCAATTAAAAGTAGATTTTGAAAAATTGAGAACTGATGCTTCCAAACAATTTGGAATATAGGATTAGGGATACTTACTTACAACTTGATTAAAAAATTATGAATTATGAAGTATTCATTGGAACATTACCGATGACCCTAGTATATGGGGCTATTTGATTTTTTCACTTACCTTGCTTGGAAATCCGTTAAAGAAGAAGAGGAAAAAGAAAAAAAAGATAAGGAACAAAACTAATTAGTGGAGTAATAAAAAATTTGAGTAACGCAGTCGTATGTTTAAAAAACTATTGTCTTTTGTTGTCGCTATTTTTTGTTTGTTTTTGACAAGTAATTTTGCTGAAACAAACCAGACAGAAAGTAGTAAAAAAATTGAAGTTCAGAGTGGTGTAGCAGGTATAATCAAAAAAGTTTTTGTTGCAGAGGGACAACAGATTTTAAGCGGAGATAAAATTTTAAGCTTTACTTCAGAAAAAAAGTTAATTTATATTCGCT
>JABAAK010000053.1 GCA_014238775.1 Candidatus Paceibacter sp.
GAAAAATGCTTTGTTATATACATATCAATACTTTTATTGTACTACCATAATAAGTGGAACAATAGTTATTCTTAGATTATTTATCTTCTGGTTCCTCTTCCTCTGGTTTTTTACCTTTCTCTTCTACTTTTATAGAGTCAAAGTCTATTTCACCAACTTCTTCTGGAACATCTTCTGCCTGTGCAACTATAGAAATTACTGTTTCGTTTATGTCATCTAAAACAGAAACATTTTTAGGGATTTCAATATCTTTTATTGTTAATCGGTTACCTATTTCTAACATACCGGAAATATCAACTGTGATGTGTGGAGGTATATTTTGAGGAAGTGCTTTTATTTTAATCTCTCTTTTTGTAAAATCAAGTACACCATCCTTTTCTTTAACAGCCGGAGCTTCTCCTACAAGCTCTATAGGCACTTCGTGCTCTACTTCGTGTTTTTCGTCCACAAACAAAAAATCAATGTGTATTGGTGTTCTTGAAATAACATCTCTTTTAATATCTTGTATCAATAATTTTTTACCGTTAATTTCTCCTGTTGCATCTACTACAGGATCTTCAGAGTTTAAAACTTTTTTTAATTCTTTTTCATTGACTTGTAGAGATTTGTTTTCCTTTCCTCCTCCATAGCAAACAACAGGTACAATCCCATCGTCCCTTAGTTTTTTAGTTTTTTTCTTAAAAAGTGTTCTTTTATCAAACTTTAATTCCATAATAAATATAATAGCACAGAGTTAAAAAAATTACTTTACTTGGTTTCTAGGGGTTTTTCCTGCAAACACATCTAAAATATTTTCTGCACACAAACAAGACATAGCACCTCTAGCTTCCATGCTTGCGGATGCTATGTGCGGTGTAAGTAGTACTCGGTCAAAGTTTTTTAGAGCTTTGTTGAATTTAGGTTCTTCTTCAAATACATCAAGTCCAACACCACTTAGCCGATCTTCTTTGATTAGTGAAACAAGGTCGTCTTCATTAATAATTGGACCTCTAGACGTGTTTATCAAAATAGCACCGTGTTTAGTCTTTTTTAATAAATCTTTGTTTAAAAAATGATAAGTAGAACCGCGTAATGGTAAATGAACAGAAATAACATCTGAACAAGAAAGTACTTCTACAGGAGACATATGTTGTACCGCGCCCATTTTATCTAACTTCTCGTTTTTAAACTTATCATAATACAAACATTTCATATTAAAAGCATTAAAAAGTATTTCAGCAACTCGGGTTCCTATTCTTCCAGCTCCCAATATCCCAATTTTTTTGTTTACAAGTTCTGTTCCCAAAAACAATTTTGGATCCCATCCTTTGTATTTACCTTTTCTTGTAAAGATATCTGCTTCTTTTAACCTTGAAGCAAGTGCCATAATCATTGCCACAGCGTGTTCGGCAACGGTCTCGGTCAAAACATCGGGTGTGTTTGAAATAAATATGTTTTTTTCTTTTGCAACCTTTATGTCTATGTTGTTATACCCTACAGCATAATTCGCAAAAATTTTAACGGTCTTTGCTACTGATAAAACCTCTTTATCTATGGAATCTGTAAGTAGTGTTATAACCGCATCATATTTCCCTCTTTGCAGTTCTTTTATTAATTCTTTTTTTGTAAGATTTCTGTTTTCTTTACTAACCACAACCTCGTGTCCCTCGTTTTTTAATACTTTTATTCCATCCTCTAAAATAGATCGGGTTACAAAGATTTTTGCCATTAAATATATTATAATATATTTAATGGATAATTTAAAACTACTTGCTATAGGAGATATAACTGTTGATGATTTTATAGAATTAGAAAAAATAGAGATAGTAAATAATAAATTAGAGATACCTTGGGGTAGAAAAATACCGTTTAAAAACTCTACAAAAATCTTTGGTGTCGGTAATGTCGGTAATGCTGCTGTAAGTGCTTCAAGGCTTGGAATAAAATCTGGAATTATCACCAGAGTTGGCGATGATGACGCTGGTAGAAGTTGCCTTGACGTTCTTAAAAAAGACGGTGTGGATGTGTCTATGGCAGAAAAACAAATTGGTAAAACCACAAACTACCATTATGTTTTGTCATATGAAGGTGAAAGGACTATATTGGTGAGACATGAAGACTTTGTTTATGAAAACTTAATAGTTCCAGATTGTACGGAAATGCTTTATATCTCTTCTATCGGTGAAAGCGGAGAAAGTATACACTACGACCTTTTAGAGGAAATAGAAAAGCACAAAAATTTGATTGTTGTTTTTCAACCAGGGACTTTTCAAATCAAATTTGGAAAAGAAAAATTAAAAGATATATATGCACGAACCGATATCTTTATATGCAACTTAGAAGAATCACAAAAAATTTTAAATACAACTGAGTCAGATATAAAAAAATTACTCAACGGGATAGCAGAACTTGGTCCGAAGACTACTCTAATAACAGACGGACCTAAAGGTGCGTATATGTACGATAATGGAACTTATTATTTTATGCCGATATATCCAGACCAAAAACCTCCTAAAGAACGCACAGGTTGTGGAGATGCGTTTTCAACAACATTTGCTTCTTTTGTTTTAAAAGGGATGAATAAAGTTGACTCACTGATAAGAGCTCCAATTAACTCTTGGTCTGTGGTGCAGTATATCGGTGCACAGGAAGGGTTACTTTCTGATAAAAAGATAGAAGAATTATTAAAAATAGCACCATCCGACTATAAAGTACAAAAAATTTAAAAATTATTTTTTTGATTTTTTTGATTTTTTATATATAAACAAACAATGTATCAAAAGATACAATGCAGATAAAAAAACAAGAGAATAAAACATATCTGCCAAAAAAACAACCCCGATCAAATCAATAAACAAATAATCTATAAAATCCCAAGATTGATTTGCACTGAGTGCATATCCAATACCAATAAATCCTTGATTTAAGGCACCAATCA
>JABAAK010000054.1 GCA_014238775.1 Candidatus Paceibacter sp.
CAAGAGAAGATTCTATTACATCACCAGCTGTGTAAGTGGACCCGCCAGAATCAACAATCTCCCTTCTTGAAAACATTTGTCTAATTATAATTTCCAAATGTACCGGAGTTAATTCAAGTCCTTGTAATTCATACATTTTAGTTACCTCATCAAAAATATACTTTTGTGTTTTTTCTTTTCCTGCAATTTCAAATAAAATATCTAGATTTGCGGAACCGTCTGTCAACATATCTTCTTTCATAATTTTATCACCAACTTTTACTTTTATTTGTCTGTTTGCTGGAATAACGAAATCAACTATAGTACCTTTTTTCTTAGAATCTTTAGAGTCTTTTTCTATATATATTGTATTCAAATTATATTGATTTTTTGAAATATCTATAACCTTTCCTGAAACACTAGAAAGAATCATCTCTGCTTTTGGAACTCTTTTGTCTAATAGTTCTAATACACGAGGAAGCCCAGTTGTAATATCTCCAGCAACAGACAAAATACCACCCTGGTGAAACGTTCTCATAGTTAGCTGTGTTCCTGGTTCTCCGATAGAAAGTGCAGCGTTTGTTCCTACAGGTTCTCCAAGATCAACCAATTCTCCTGTTGTTGTATCTGTTCCATAACACATTTGACAAATTCCCTTTTCACCTTCACATTTTAATGCTGATCTTACCATAACTTTTTCTATACTTTCATCAACCTCTATTTGCTTTGCTTGTTCACTTGAGACCATTGTGTTTTTCTTTGTAATAACTTTTTTATCTTTAGATAAAACATCTTCAGAGACATATCTTCCGTACACTCTGTTTTCAAAAGAAATAGGTATACCCGATTTTGTTTTTCTGGTTATCTCAAAACCTTTTATAGTTTTGCAGTTTTTCTCTGTAACAACTATTTCTTGAGAAACATCAAACAACCGTCTAGAAAAATATCCCGCGTTTGCTGTTTTAAGAGATTTATCTACAATTCCTTTTCTTCCACCATATGAGCTTACAAAGTATTCAATTGAAGTCAGTCCATATTTATATGATGCAGCAATCGGATATTCCAAAACATCCCCAGTAGCAGAAGTGATAGGTCCAATTATACCAACAACCTGTGCCAATTGTTCTACATTTCCTCGAGCACCTGACAAAATCATGTCCGTTATTGAATTTTGTGTTGTGTATTTTGATAGGATTTTATTTTTAATATTATCTCTTACTCTTGTCCAATTTTCTACGTTCATTCTTGCTCTTTCTTGTTTAGATAAGAGTCCTTTTGCAAAGAACTCAATATTTTTTTTGTGTTTTTCCCACCCCTCTTTTATATGTGAATCCAGATCATCTATTTGTAATAAATCTGTCCAAGCAAAAGTTGTGCCTGATTTAGTAGCATATTCAAATCCAAATGTTTTAATACTATCAAAAAGTAATATAGTTGTTTCTTTCCCTATTATAGATATACAATTTTTAATTATTTTACTGATTTTACTTTTATCTACGGTTTCATTAATAAATTTAATTTCATTAGGAAATATTTCATTGAATAGAACTCTTCCTACTGTGGTATCCAATATTTTTCCATTATACTCTTTGTATTTATTTGAATGATTGGTGATGGAAATTTTAATTTGATCTGTTAATTTAATTACTCCGTCTTGTTGAGCAGCAATAGCTTCGTTTATAGATGAAAAATATTTAATTTTATCTTCCGACCTAGTAATCATTACAGTTGCTGTATAACAACCAAGAGACATATCGTGTGAATTTGGGCTTGATATAATTTCTCCGTTTGCTGGGTTAATAACATTATTCTTTGCATTTAAAATATATTTTGCCTCTGCTTGTGCTTCATCCGTAAGAGGTAGATATACAACCATTTGGTCTCCGTCAAAATCCGCGTTATAAGCTGTACACACAAGTGGGTGTAGCTCTATTGCTATTCCCTCAACTAAAATTGGTTTGAAAGCTTGGGTTCCAAGTCTGTGTAGTGTTGGTTGTCTGTTTAATATTACATACTTTCCTTGAATCACTTGTTCAAGAACATCCCATATTTCGTGTGCCTCGTCATCTATCATTTTGTTTGCATTCCGCATGTTGTATGCAAGGTCTTTTTTAATCAACTCAGAAATCACAAACGGTTTAAATAATTCAAGAGCCATTTGTTTTGGAATACCACACTCATCAAGTTTTAAGTTTGGTCCAACAACAATCACACTTCTTGCACTATAATCTACTCTTTTACCTAACAGATTAGCTCTAAAATATCCTTGTTTACGTCCAAGGTACTCTGTTAGTGATTTTACAGCTTTGGTGTTAAACCTGTTTGGAGACACACCACTTGAAGTTACAGATGATATAGAATTATCGAAAAGTGCGTCAACAGCTTCTTGTAATATTCTTTGTTCATTTCTTAAAATAACTTCAGGTGCATCTTTGACAATTAATTCTTTCAGTCTATTATTTCTTGTTATAACTGCACGATATAAATCTGTCAAATCTGAGCTTGCAAATCTACCACCATCAAGGGCAACTATAGGTCTAAGTCCTGGAGGAAGTACTGGTAAAACCGTTATAATCATCCACTCTGGTTTTGATTTGTTTCGCAAAAAAGATCTTACTGCACTCAATCTCTTATATAGTTTTTTCTTTGCAATGGCTTTTGCATTTACTATATCTTTTGAAAGTTCTTTTTCTACCTTTATAAGATCCATTTCTTTAAGCATATTATGTAAAACTTTAGGTCCTATTCCAATGGTAAATAATTTTGGAAATCTTTTTTCAAGTATAAAATATTTTTCTTCATCTAAAATTTCAAATACTTTAATAGATTTTAACTCTTTTACTCTGTCATTATATAAAGTTTGTAGTTTTTTCTTCGTCTCTTTTCTTGTTACATTTTCCGATTGTATTTTAAAATCTTCTTTAAGTTTTGTTTCATATTCTTTCATTTTATCTTTATTTACAGAAACCACTATATAAGAGATAAAATCATTTATTTGTTGTGTGTGTTTTGCAGAAAGTCCAAGTAATACTGCAATATAGTTTGGAGATTTTCTTAAATACCACACATGAGAAACAGGTGACGCTAGTTTAATGTGACCCATTCTTTCTCTTCTTACAAAAGCCTTTGTTATTTCAACACCACATTTTTCACAAGAAAAACCTTTAAATTGAATGCCGTTATATTTTCCACAACTACATTGGTAATCTTTCTCTGGTCCAAAGATTCTTTCATCTGAAAAACCACCAGCCTCTGGTTTGTGTGTTCTATAATTTATGGTTTCTGGTTTTAACACTTCTCCGTGGCTCCAACTTAAAATGTATTCTGGTGAGGCTAGAGAAATACTTATAGATTTTGTGTAAGAATTTAAATGTATGTTTGAATAGTTTTTTTTATAATTTTTCATATTTTAATTATTATTATTTATACTATCTGGATCTCCTGTAAAATCAATATTTATTGCAAGTGCTTTAAGAAAATTCACAAGCACATGAAATGAAGCAGGTGTGTTTATTTGTGTAATATGTCTTCCTTTGATCATTGCACTGTATGCTGCTGATCTACCAAATACATCATCAGATTTTATAGTAAACATTTCTCTTAATGTATATGCAGCTGAATGTCCGAGAAGTGCCCATACTTCCATCTCTCCAAATCTATGTCCACCATTCCTTGCTTTTCCTCCAAGAGGTTGTTGCGATACAAGTGAATATGGTCCTATGGCTCTCATATGTATTTTACTTTTAACCATATGATTTAGCTTCAACATATACATACAACCAACAGCGACATCTTGGTTAAATTTTTCTCCAGTTCTTCCATCATACAAAGGTAACTTCCCAGATATAGGAAAACCTGCTTTTTTCAATTCATCAGTCAAATCTTTTGATGTAAATTTTGTCATAGGTAATACTACAGCTTGGTAGTTAAGTTTATTAGCCGCGAGTCCTAAGTGTAGTTCTAAAATTTGTCCAATATTTAACCTAGATGGAACACCTAGTGGAGTTAAAACGATGTCAACAGGATCTCCGTCTTCTGTGAATGGCATGTCTTCTACAGGTAAAACTGTAGAAATAACACCTTTATTTCCATGCCTATTTGCTAATTTATCACCCTTTTGTATTTTTCTTGCCTCAGCAATTGTAATTATAATTTTCTTTATTACATCTGGATCAAGCATATACCCGTCTTTTTTTTCAAACATCTGAACGTTTACAACCCTTCCGCTTTTTCCGTTACCAAGTCTAAGGGATGTATCTTTTATATCTTTTGCCTTTTCTCCAAAAATGGATTGTAATAATCTGTCTTCTGCTGATTGTTGTGACTCTGTTTGTGGGGTAATTTTACCAACAAGTATATCTCCAGTCCTAACTTCAGCTCCGATACGTACAATGCCCTCAGAATCTAAATTTTTTAATCTCATTTCACCAACATTTGGTATGTCTGGAGTTGTTTGTTCAACTCCTAATTTTGTATTTTTTACATTAATCACATATTCCTGAAGATCAATGGAAGTAAAAACATCATCTGTAACTAATCTTTCAGAAACAATAACTGAATCTTCAAAGTTTAATCCTCTGTGACACATAAATGCAACACGAAGATTTTTTCCAAGCGCAAGTTGTCCGTTGCTTGTTGTTGCATTATCAGCTATAACATCACCTTTTTTGACTTCATCACCAAGTGAAACTATTGGTGTGTGTTGTGTTGAAACAGTTTTTGCATTTGTTACTTTAAACACATTCAATTCATATGTTATTTCTTTATTTCTTTTTGTCTTTGTTTTTATATGTGAAGAATCAACTCCAACAACAACACCATTTTCTTCTGCAATCACTAGTCTACCAGTAGCTCTTGCTATGGATTCTTCTGCTCCAGAGGCCACAATCGGTGCCTCAGGTAAAAGACAAGGTAACGCTTGTGGTTGCATAGTAGAACCAAACGAAGCTCTTGCTGCCATGTTTATATGTACAAACGGAATTAAAGATGTAGCAACTGAAAAAATTTGTTTTGATGATACATCCACATAATCTACTTCTTTTGATTCAATAAATACAATTTTACCTCTATTACGTACAGCAACATTACCTTTTTTAATTTTTCCATTTTCATCAACATCTTTACCTAAATCCAAGATTTTATAAGTTTCTTCTTTGTCTGCTGTGAAATATTCAATTTCATTTGTGACAGTGTTGTTTTTTACTTTTGCATATGGAGTTTTTAATAAACCCGCTTCATCAATCACACCAAATGATGCTAAGTGCAAAGACAAACCAGCATTAGGTCCTTCTGGTGTGTGAACAGGACAAATTCTTCCATATTGTGACGGATGCACATCTCTTATATCCAAACTCGCACGGTCTTTTTTAACACCACCCTTACCTGTTACAGAAATTCTTCGCATATGTTCATGTTCCTCTAAAATATTTGTTTGTTTTAAAAATTGTGATAATGAGTTGCTCTTAAAAAAATCTTTTATTCCTGCCTCTAACATTCTTGAATTTATAATTTCTGTAGATTTTGTTATAGTTTGTGTATCAAATTTAGTCATTCTGTCTTGAACATTTTTTTTCATTCTAGCTAAGGCGCCTACGACATCACTTCTTACTAATTCTCCAACCAACCGGACTCTTCTTGAAGACATGTGATCTATATCATCTGCTGCAGAACCAGGTGTAGAATTCAATCTAATTATTTCTTTTATTAAATCTATTAAAATAACTTCATCTAGTACTGAGTTATATTTTTTAAGTTTTTTGTTGTTTTCTGATAATCTGTTTTCTAATCTAGACACACCAGCTTCACCCATATCAAAATATCTTTCAGAGAAAAATAATTTTATATATTTTTTAGCAATATCAACATTAAGTGCATCACCTCCTTTTATATGTTTGTGCATATTTAGATATACATCATCAATGCTTTCTATTGGGTCTATTAATAATGTCTTATTTATATACTCTTTTTCGTTTTCATTAAAATGTCTTAGAATTTGCGTTTTTGATTCTCCAGACAGTACTCTTAGTAATTGTGTTACTGGAAACTTCTTCTTGTTATCAATTTTTGCATACATTTTTTTCCCAATAGCAGTTTCAACCTCTACTCTTCTACCACTAAGAGGTATGGCTTTCACCCCAAAAAAAGTAACTCCTTGTAACGACTTACTGTGAAAAAAGAATCCGTGTGACCTTACAATTTGAGATATGACAGTACGCTCCTTTCCGTTTATCACAAATGTATTGTTCGGAGTCATTATTGGAATTTCACCAAAGTTAATTTCGTCAGTAGATTTCTGTCCAGTTGCAAGGTTTGTAAACTTAAGAGTTACAAAAAAACTCGCAGCATAATCTGCCATCCTTCTTGTTGACTCTTGTAATGAGTACTTTGTATCTTTTATCGACAAAGATACAAACTCTAGTTTAAATTTTGCAGCCTGATAGTCTGTAATTGGAAAAATTGAACTAAAAATTTTTTGAAGTTCTTTATTTAAAAAATTATCATAGGATCTTTTTTGATAACCCAAAGAACTATCAAGTGGTATTAAGTCTGTCTTAGATTTTCCAAATTTTTTTTGTTGTAGTTTTTGTTGTCTCATTAGTTTGTTTTTATATTGAACTTAAGACAATTCTGTGGAAACAATCAATAATGCATTTAGTTTATGATATTTATATATTTTCTGTCAACCGTCTATTTTTCTAGTCGAAAGGAATTACGATTTGATGAGACTTTTTTGTTCCAAAACGGGAAAATATTGATTTCGTGATTTTTGATCCAAGGATATTGTGTTTTTATAATATTTTGTACTTCTTCTTTGTTTTTTCCTTTAATATCACGGAAAAGAGTAAGTTCATCTATATCCCATGTTAGTGATCCGGTACCAGAAAGAGTAAATTCAAATTCTCCATTGTCTACATCTTTGTCTATAAAATCCTTATTTACTATTTGAAAATCAAGATCCACATCTTCTATATTTACTGGGAATATTTCTTCATATGGTCTTTCAATACTTGAATATATTAGTTCTGCTATGTGAATCTCCTTAAAAGCAACTGCTCGCAAAATCCCTTTTTGAGATAATGTTACCTCTTCATTTCCTTGTTTTTCTTTTGTTTTTTGGTATTCAATAAACAAGCAGTCCTCAAAAACAATCTCTGGGTGACTTTCTAGTTTTTCAATTGAATCATATAAATCTTTGGTCAATCTGTTTTGTATTTCTGTTTTTAAATATTTTTCAGCATCCAAATAAACATCATCTTC
>JABAAK010000080.1 GCA_014238775.1 Candidatus Paceibacter sp.
GGCGTAGAAATGGAAGCCTTGACTGCGGTTTCTGTAGCTGCCCTTACTATTTATGATATGTGCAAATCTATAGATAAAAGCATCGTCATAGAAAAACAAGGACTATACTCTAAAAGGGGAGGAAAATCTGGCAACTTTTTCAATCCTGCGATGGAGTGGGATTAGGGTTTGGTTTATACTGGACTCGTAGAATCGGCATCTTGATAATCTTTTGTAATATAAGAAAAAAGACGCTTATTTTCTAATAGCGTTAATATGGCTCTAATATTATTTTGACTGGCTATTATTTTATTGCTTTCATCAATAGTAATATCCCATTCTTTATTATTTTTAATTTCTTGAATAAGTTCTTCAAGATGATCAGAGTTATTATAAATACCTTTATGCTTAGCTACAGATATTTTTCTTAAATATAAGCTTTTTTCACCTATTAAACTGTCTAAATCAAGAATATTTTTGATGAAATTTAACTTAGTAATTTCAGCTATTGCTTGGTTTTTATTTTCAATCATTTCTTCTTTAATTTTAAAAGCCATTTCAAATGCTTTTTTATTTAGAATAAATAAAATATCAGTAAAGGCAATAAAATCAATTTCATCATCTATTTTAAAAGTAGGTGTTTTAGCAATTTCTCTTAAACAACCTTTTTCCCATATTATTCTAGGAAACCCCCCTGCTTTGTTTAATGTCCATTCTCTTGCTATATTTCTGGAGTAATAAATAATATCTTCTTCTTTAGAAATTTGTACTAGATAAAGTAGACTATTTAAAATTTCATTTTCATTTTCTATTTTATCTATATCCCCTGTTAGTTGTTCTCTTATATTCTTAAAATCTACATCACCAATTTTTCTACCAATACATTCACTATCTAATAAATCTCTAGTAATTGCACTCCATTCTACAACTTCTTCTAGGTTGCTTATTTTATTAAGTATATTTTTTCTAAATCTATCTTTTAAGTTATCTGCTATATCTACTCTTTTGAGAGTATAATCTTTTTTAACTATAAAAAAATCAATATCTCCATTTTGCATATCAAAATTTTGTAGTTTCCTAAGTTTATCTTTCCAATCTTGTATTGTATTATTCATTATAATTTTATATTGTAGGTTTAATTATAAAATTTAAAAAAAATGATATTTTTTCCATTCTATAAAATCCATTTATTTTAGGTATTTCTCTACATAAAAAAAAATATTTATACTCCTTCTTATTCAATTCATATTCTATAATATAAAGATTATATCCTCCAAAGATAGTTAAAATAGGATTTATAAGAATATTGTGCGTTTTTATTGTTAATACAAACATTACAATCATAAAGACCCCGAACGCAAGCAAGCGTCTTGCATCCTCTAAACTAAATGCAAAAGGAATAATATAAGGAATAGAATAATTCATTAATTCACCAGATGTTTTTGAAACATTTTTTACTTTTATTCTCTGACCATTACCTTTTTTCAAACCTTTTACTCCACAATATAGAACAAACCAGCTAATAATAAATAATATAGTTATTCCTAATGTTAAAAAAGGTTTTTTCATGTAATAGCTTTCTTTAAAATCAAAATTAAAAATCAACCAAATAATAAGTAAAGGACTATAAGCACTAATAAATGAAGCTAGAGAAAGCAAAAATTTAGGTTTCATAATTTTATTCTATAATTACCCATAAACATAAGAGCGTTTTTTATTCTTTTCAAAAAGTGTAGCTGTTGCTGTTTGTTTTTCTTTTTGTCTGATAAAGTCCAGTCTGTATTCCTTTTTGATTTTTCCCTCGTTTTGTAGTCTATCTAAAATCATTTTGTAA
>JABAAK010000082.1 GCA_014238775.1 Candidatus Paceibacter sp.
ATTCATAAATCATTTCAAGGTCAATCTGGAATTTGGTCTAGTTATGTAGAAAAGCATTTGCTACCCCGATTGCACGGTTTTGAAATTTTGATGGGTGCCTATGCAATGTGCCATTTAAAAATAAACCTACTCTTAAAAGAAACAGGCTATATTCCAAAAAATAAAGAAATGCCTCAAAGACTAGGAGTTTATCTCACCAACGCTTTAGAAGAAGTCAAAGATACAAGCACTTTAAATGATTTACTAACCCAAGAAGCCAAAGCAGCGGCTATAGTAAAAAGAGATGTTCCCGTGATGGTAGCCTTTGGTAATCCTCCTTATAGCGGAGAATCTAAAAATGTGGATAAATTTATTATGGATTTAATGAAAGATTACAAAAAAGAGTCAACTGGAAAAAAACTGAAAGAAAAAAACACAAAATGGCTGAACGACGATTATGCAAAATTTATTAGGCTAGGAGAGCATTATATCACAAAAAATAAAGAAGGAATTTTAGCCTATATAACTAACCACAACTACCTAGATAATCCTACTTTTAGAGGTATGCGTTGGCATCTTCTCAATAGCTTTGATTCTATCTATATCTACGATTTGCACGGAAATTCTAAGAAAAGAGAAACCGCACCCGATGGCAGCAAGGATGAGAATGTATTTGATATAATGCAAGGTGTAGCCATTATTATTGCAGTAAAAACAAAAGAAAAATCTAATATACTAGCCCCCGTTTATTATTTAGATTCCTACGGTAAAAGAGATATAAAATATAAACGACTATGGGAAAGCAATTTAGAAACGATGTCCTTTCAAAAATTGAACTACAAGAAACCTGATTATTTTTTTGTGCCGAAAGATTTTAAAGCAGAAGCAGAATATAACAAAGGGATAAGAATCAAGGAATTATTTCCAAACAATTCTGTTGGTGTACTTTCTCATAGGGATAGTTTTTCTATATCTACAAGCAAGAAAGAATTAGAAAAGAGAATTAACGATATTTATCACATTGATAAAGATTGTTTATTAAAAAGGTATCAGTTACAGGAAAAAAATAAATTTTTTATAGATAAAATAAAAACAAATAAAGAAGCATCATATATTAAAGAAATTCAAAAAATCAATTATAGAATTTTTGATAAAGCTTATATTATTTATAATGATAGATTTGTTGATAGAACAAGAAAAAAAGTTTTAGCTAACTTAATAAAGCCTAACCTTGCAATAATAACTCAATCTCAAACCTTTAGTTTAGCGTTCAATCATATTTTTATTTCAGATATATTATCAGATTTAAATTATATTTCTAATTTGGGAGGAGGTTCAGTTTTTCCCCTTTACATTTATGACGAAAAACCTTTCTTAGAAATAAAAATGAGAAAAACGAACTTAGAACCTGAAATCATCCAAAAAATAGAAAAAAAACTTGGATTAAAATTTGTAGCAGACCACGAATTTCCCGAAGCAAAAAAATCTGGTAATTTTTCTCCTTTGGATTTGCTAGACTATATTTATGCTGTTTTGCACTCCCCGAATTACCGCGAAAAATACCAAGAATTTTTAAAAATAGACTTTCCCAGAGTGCCTTACCCTGAAGACGAACAAAAATTTAAAAAGCTGGTAAAACTCGGCAGTCAACCGAGAGAAACCCATCTCTTGCAAGGAAAAAAATGTGGAGGTAGGCAGAATTATATTACCAATTACGACATTCAAGG
>JABAAK010000093.1 GCA_014238775.1 Candidatus Paceibacter sp.
CCCCCAGTTACAAAGATGTACCTTGTATCCTGCACAATCATGTATGATGTGGGCAGTTTATGTGGGTTATGCCTATAGAACTGTAAAGTTGTGTGCAAGTATTCGTAATTTTTAGGATTTAGCACTTGATCTTTGCATATGAGGTGTATATGAGGCTCTCAACGATTTATCAGGTTCTGTAAAGTTATTGAAGGCTATTCATAGTTTCTATGATTGATGTTGAACTTGGCATATAAAGTGGGTTTTAGAGATTTGCAATATGGTAGATACAGCATTAAATACTATTACAGATATTTCTGTAATAATTTCATCAATTGTTGTAATTATACCAATAATATTTTTAATGTGGAAAAGGAAATTTAAAATGTATAAAGATCCATCAGATTATTGGGAAAAATTTCATGCAGAAACAAGGAGTTATTTTGATGAGACTGCGTTCATATTTGAATATGGCGACAAATCAAAGACATTTGCTGGTATTAGAAACATTGTTTCAATAAAGGAAACTGAAAATGATAGTTTGTCAGAATTCAGATTATTTCTCACACCATATATAGAAATGTCCATAGATTGGCATGAAAAACGATTTACCACTAATAGCGTATATGATCGTTGTGGAGATAAATTATTAATACTCTCAAAAATAAAAATTATCAAACAATGTAAAAAAAATGATGATCTATATGAAGAATTAGAATATTTAGAACGTTTGATATGTAAAACTGTTAAAATTAAAAAAGTTAAACGTATTAAATCAAAATTTGGAAAGTTTAGATATAAATTGTTTAATCATAATTGTGTAAACTAGCATTTTGTATTAGAGTTTGCCATTTATTTAATCCTTGAACGTTTATGTTTGAAGCTTCAGATAGAGTTTCGTTACCAAGATCTACGTGTTTTGGTGGACATTATAATAAGGTCAAAAGGAATAGATTGAATAATAATCAACTTAAGGTTGAATTGAAATCACAAGTATTTTTCTTATGAACATAAATCGGCATAATTCTAGTTTGACTTTATTAGAGAGTTTGATAATCACATAACTATGGAAGAAATAATATTCCAGATAATATCTCATCTAATTGTAGTAATTATAGGAAAATGTGTTAAGTCATCATGGGAAAATAAAAAATCGACACAGCCACAAAATATTGGCTATAATCAATATTACGGATGTACATTCAATACGTTTGTTAATACTAGATTTAGCATGTAATGAAATAATGATGCGAGTTTCGAGGAAATATGTTCTTTATCTATATGAACACATAGCCCCCGTAACTTTACAGAACCATTTATCATGATTTTTTAACAATGTGTCCATTATAGGTAGGGGGAGATTGCTCTTGTCAAATTTACAGCATTTAATCTCGCATGATAAACTAGAGGTTTTAGCGCACCATCATGTATGGTGAACGTAAAGGCATATTGTCCACAGGGCATCTAAAGAGAGTATACTCGGATATCTCTCGTTTTTTTTCTCCTAGTACCGCGCATAGTTTTTTTTTATATATTTTCTCGTACAATCTCAAAAGCATACACTAATTGATCTGTTTGTATTAAATTTGCTTGAATGATAATTCATAATCTCTTGCAGATGAATAAAAATTATACAATCAACTATAGAAATTTATCTGCAAAGATAAAGATGAAATTTCATAGTTTATTGTACTGGATCAGCACGTACAGTCTCCAAGCGTGACTTTACTTTACGTGTAAACTCTCTTGTGCGTTTTTTTAGATTTGCA
>JABAAK010000055.1 GCA_014238775.1 Candidatus Paceibacter sp.
CTATCAAAATCTGAAAGTGCTACTGACAATGGAACTGACTTACTAGGGAAGTTGTCGTATATGAGTGTTTCTTTGAAACGCCCATTTGTGTTTTGATATAAAAACAAACCGCTCTCCCTTGCTACAAATAAATCTATAAATCCGTTTTCAGTGAAGTCAACAGAAAACACACCAAAGCTCTCATCTGTGCTTTCGATACCTGAGCTGTCTATTATGTTTACAAACTCTCCGTTTTGGTATTGTATAAGGCAATCTTTTTTGCCGCTCCCTGTTGTTATAAAAATCTCTTTTTTGCCGTCGTTGTTTATATCTATAGATGCACCACCTGCTACTGGGTGTCCTTTATTTGTGTTTTCGTTTGCACAGTCGAGTGAAACAGCATCACTGAAAAGTATTGTTGTCTTTGTATCAACTGGTGCGATGTATTCGTCTTTAGTTCCTTTTCCTAAAAAGACATATGCAGCAACAGCAGATACCAGCAGAGTCAATATAATCGCTATTATTAATATAAATTTATTCATTTATGATTTTATTTATTTCCTCTTTTGTCTCAATATCTATTTTACATTCTTTTTCTGCTTTGGTTTTTATATTTATTATGCTAAACATACTATCTTTTTTTGCCCAATTAACCACAAGATCAAAATCAAATTTTCGGGCGTATTCAATGGCTTTTTTGTTGTCATCACCTTTATCAAAAACCTCTTTAATAATTTTTTTATTTTTATACCAATAAGAAAATGATTTTATTAAATTAATGTCTTCGTCGTTGTCTCCTACAAAAAGAACTTTCTCTCTCTTTTGTTTTAATAGCATTTCTTTTAGTTTTTCATCACCCATAGAGAGCATCAATCGCTCTATACTCCCAGAAAACCCTGTCGCAGGCAGATCCTCTGCTCCCATCTTTTTAAGCAAGTTGTCGTATCTACCACCTCCACCAATTGACCACGGCATCCCTTTGACTTCTACTTCAAATATAAACCCAGTGTAATAGTCTAGTCCACGTACAAGTGTTAAGTCGTGTTTTATATTTCCAAAGTGATTTTCAAGAATATTCACACCACTATTTATAGAATGTGCGTTTAAATCTTCAAATTCTTTTAGAGTTATACCAACCTCTTTTTGCATCTCTTTGTCTAACTCTTGTTTGGTTAATTTATCTCTTTTGTCTAAAACTGCACATAATTTTATAAAATTAACTTTTGGGTTATGATTATTTATCATCCCTATTATTTTTTCGCGAGTGTTTACTACAAACTCGTATTTTTCTACCCCGACTTCTTTTAATATCTCATCAAAGATAATTAAGTTTTCTGTGTCTGCTAATATTTTGTTTTTTGAACCGATATTTTCTATTCCGAATTGCCAAAACTCTATGTATCTACCCTTTTGTGGAGTTTCTTTTCTCCATACTGGAGCTATGTAAAACCATTTAATCGGTTTTGGAAGTCTCTTGTGTTCGTTTAATAATCTTGCGATGGGTGTAGTCATATCAAACCGCATACCAATCTCATCTCCTTTTCCACTTTTACTGGCTATCCTAAATACATCTTTTATATTTGTATCTCCGAGAGCATCTTTTTGCTCGAGAGTGTCTGTATACTCAAAAGCTGGTGTGACTACTTCTGTGTATCCGTGTCTGATAAAAACATCGCGAATAATATCTATAACCAAAGCTCTTTTTTCTTGTTCTTCTCCAAAATAATCGTTTGTTCCTTTGACCCTTCTCATAGTTTTATTATACAGCAGAGTAATAATCTATGTCTAAGTTATCGGGCAAACCTTTGGTTTGTCGTCTGTCTCATTTAAATGTTTTAGTAATTTGTCATATCCACCTATGTATTTACCTTTAAAAAAGATTTGTGGAACAGTCACAGGTTCGTTTGATTTGATTTGTGGTTTTGTAAATTGGATAATCAAAACACCAGCAAGAGGGTCCTCTATGACATCGTGATATGTATAATCTATGTTTTTCCTATTTAGGAGTTCTTTTGCTTTTTGACAGAATGGACATCCTTTTTTCACAAAAAATATATTTTTGTTCTGTGGTACTTCTGATCTACTTGCTATTTCTTTTCTGATAGCTGCTGCTATTATCCCTCGGTCTATAAGTTTTCCTTGTCCAACTAAAGTTTTTTCTACAAAAACTATTGGCGCGTGCCAGCCTCCACGAAGTAAAACCGAAAACCAGTTATCAAGCCACGGCAAAACTTCAAAAGATATATCTACACCTTGAAATTCTTTTTCTATCAAATCCTTAACAATGCCCTCCGTAAGAGAACATTCTCCGCAAGGGATTTTTATCTTAAACGGCCCCCACTTTCCAGCCCATTTGTACTGAATAATTTTTATCTGAATCATAATTAAATATATTATACTATATTAATTAATAATTATGAAAAAATATTTAGCAATTATCTGGATTATATTATTCGCTGTTGTTGTTTACTTTTTTTTCGAATACAAAACTGAAAATGCATATACAGTTTCAAAAGCGCTACAGGAATTAATAAAAATTCTACAAGCATATATTAAGAACATTGGTATATATGCTGGATTAATATATATATTTATATACACAATAAGACCACTTATTTTTTTTCCTACATCTATACTTACACCTGTATCTGCGGTTTTGTTTGGACCTATCTGGGGGTGGATACTTACATATATAGGAGAAAACTTTTCTGCCGCACTTGCTTTTCTTGTTGGTAGGTACTTTGGTGGTGGGGTCACAGAAAAATTCAAGATATTAAAAAAATTAGACAACTCTGTGACAAAGTCACCTTTTATAACAGTGTTGTTTTTGAGGATGGTTCCAATTTTCCCTTTTGATTTTGTAAACTTTGGATTAGGCGTAACAAAAATTTCTTTTAAATGGTATTTGATAGGTACACTGATTGGTGTTATACCTGGACTTACTGCATATATTTTCTTAGGTACAAGTATAACAAACCCTATATTTCTCATACCGACTATAATATTTTTTGCAATACTTATTTTAATAAGTTGGTATCTCAAAAAACGAACTGATATTGGAAGACAAGTAAAAGAAAACTTGGAAGAAACTAAATAATTTGTTACCGGACAGGGACTCGAACCCCGATTCTCAGGACCAAAACCTGATGTCCTACCATTAGACGATCCGGTAGTATTTTTATATTAACACATAGTGAATTTTTTTAAAAAATTTTATATCCTAGTGGTTTAGTAATTGACTCTATTGCCCCAACAGACAAATATCCTTCTCTGTGTATTTTTATCTTTTTTTCTTTTACCTCTATCACTGTACTTGGTATACCCACTGTTTCATTGCCATACCAATCTGCAACAAAAACATCTACTGGTAGCCAAGTTAGATCTTCACGGCATACAGCAGGGGTGGATCTAGTTTTGTTTACACTTGTTGTTATTATCGGTACATCTAAATATTCAAACATAGCTTGAACAAAGGGGTGTGTTGATATTCTAATTCCTATTGTTTCTTTTGGTGGTGTTTTTAGTTTATTTTTAGAAGGAAGTACAAAAGTAACAGGACCAGGGAGAAGTAAATTTATCAACTCCAATGATTCATCAACCACCGAATACTCTGATGCCATATCAATATCAGATACAAGTACACTAAATGGCATCGTGTGTTGTTTTTCTTTTAGCTCATAGATTCTTTTAATACCTACTGTAGATAATGCAGATGCACCGAGTCCCCACAACGTATCGGTTGGGTATGCAATGACACCATCTTTTTTAATTATTTGTATACATTCAGATACTTCAAGCATTTTTACTATCTATAACAAGTATCTCAAGTGGTAGTTGTGGGACATATGATGTTGCTGTTTTGATTGCTGTTTCTATTGTTTTTTGTAATAGGTCGGTGCTTAACTTTTCTTCTTTTGATATCTCTATCAAAAAAGTTTTATCCTTTTCGTCGTATTCTTCTATGTGTTTTTCTTCATTTGTCATTTTATATAATAATGCAGACCGCATTTTATCTATTACAATTCTTGAAAAAAACACCATATCGCCACCAGATTCAAACACTTTTTTTATACTATCTATCCCTTTTGATACATCTGAAGAAAGTAGAGATAATAAAAAAATATTTACCAGCTCTGCTCTAGGGATTCCTACAATCTGAGATACAGTTTCTTCTTTTATCTCTTTATCTTTTGACACAGTCAACACTTGTTGCAATAAACCTAAAGCATCACGAAAAGAACCTGTGGACGCTAGTGCTATTGACCCTGCCTCTTCTTTTTTAAGTTCATAACCTTCTTTTTTTGCAGTTTTTATTAAAAGTTTTTTTATTTCTGTTTCTGTTGGTGTCTTTAATCTAATTATTTGGCATCTGGACAATACTGTTTCTGGTAATTTTTCTTCTTCTGTTGTTGCAAGTAAAAAAATACAGTGACTTGGTGGTTCTTCTAGGGTTTTTAAAAATGCATTAAATGCTGAGATTGAGAGCATGTGTACTTCATCTAATATATAAACTGTATACGGTGAGTACATTGGTGCGGTGTATACATTTTCTGCAAGTTTTTTTATATCTTCTATGCTTGTATGTGATGCTGCATCTATTTCTACAAGATCAGTAGAGTTACAACCTATTTCTTTTGCAAAGATGCGAGCCATACTTGTTTTCCCAACACCACGACACCCAGAAAACAAATAAGCGTGTGATATCTCATTATTTTTTATGGCTTGTTTTAATACATCAACCATCCCGTCTTGTCCGCACACTTCTTCAAATTTTTGTGGCCTGTATTTTCTATATAAAGATAAATTTATATTTTCACTCATATATACATTATACACCTACGCCAAATCGGGATTGTTTTCTAAAAAAATCTTTATGTTTTTTTTTATATCTTTTATCTCTTTTGAATTCATTAATTGAACTCTAAGATCTTTTGCACCACTAAAACCATTTACATATGCTTTATAGTGTTTTTTCATAACATTAAACGATTTAGAGTCTTTAAAAGTATCTAAAAATAACTCTGTATGTTCTATAAGTATATCCAGTTTTTCTTTGGCTGTTGGGGTGTGTGTAGAGAAAAACCAAGGATTTCCATATGCCCCACGCCCAACCATAATCCCATCACACTTGTATTTATCTGCAAGTTCTTTTGCTTGACTGATGTCTTACACATCTCCGTTTCCTATAATAAGAGTTTCTGGAGATATTTCATCTCTTATTTCTATTATTTTTTTCATGTGCTCCCAGTTAGCCGGAACCTTCGACATTTCTTTTCTTGTTCGTAAGTGTATTGTAAGTGCTTTTGGTTTTTTTAAAAGCAATGTTTTAATCCAGGTGTTTATTTCTTCCTTATTGTATCCTATTCTAGTTTTTACAGACACGGGTAATCCAACCTTGTTTACAGAGTCTATTAATTCAATAGCAAGTTCTTTGTTTTTTATTAGTGATGCTCCACACATTTGTTTTTCTATACTTTTGTCTGGGCATCCCATATTTATATCCACACCGTCAAATCCAAGTTCTTTTACAATCAGACAACTTTTGTACATATTTTCTGGTTTGGAAGTGAAAAGTTGGGCTACTATTGGTCTTTGTGATTCACTATAGAGCAAGTCATTTTCTACTTTTTCTCTTCCGGCGCTTATAAGTCCGTCGCAAGATGTAAATTCGGTATAAAGAATATCAGGCTTTGCATATCTAGCAAACATCTCTCGGAAAGCAAAATCAGTCACATCCTCCATAGGTGCTAAAACAAAGAAAGGTTTTTTTAATTTTTTATAAAAATTATTCATTTATTTTTCTTTAAAAAATATTTTGTCTTTGAACCTAAAATCTATACTGGTTATATCAACCCATTCAGTTTCTTTTGTTATAATCTCATTTACAGCAATATATATAGCTCTTGTTAGTGGATAAATGTCTTTACTGTTGTTTATGTAGAAAAAGACACCATTTATTAGCTTAATCTCAATATCTAAATATTTTTCCTCATTTGATAGAGAAACAGAAGAAACATCAATTCCAAGATCATTGATAATATAATTTAATATTTTTGATGTATACACAAAATCTTTTCTATCTATTACATATGTATTAATCTCCGTACTTTTTTGAGGATGATTAAGAAAAATACCTTTTGTTATATTGTTTTTTTTATAAACTATGCCGTTTTTATCTACAGAAAAACATTCTTCTTCTAGACAGGTGTATAAGAATTGTTTTTTCTTTAGTATAGATATTTCCCAAACATTAAAAAATTTCCAATCTATTTTTATACGATCTATTTCTGGATACAATTCTTTTAGTTTTTTTTGAGTTCTTTTTTTGTTATACAGGAGTAAAGTTTTTTTTGATATATGTTTGTTTAAATTTTGTATAGGCGAATTAAAAAACTTTTTTAATATTTTTTTAGAAACCTCTGGGGAAAAAGAATGTGTTTCTGGTGGTGAGAGTTGTACTCTGTTAATTTTAAAAAGAGGTGTGAAAAAAAGAATAAAATAAAAAAATGTAGAAAAAAATAAAGTGAAGACAGATATTTTAATTAGCCTGTTTCTTTTTCTTTTAAAAGATCTTTTGCTAAATTTTCCTTTTTTGTTTATGTATTTAGTGTTGTGCATTAAGAACTGAAGGTTTTTTGGATTTTTTCTATTCCACAATACTTTTGTAAAACCTTTGGTACACCTATAGTTCCATCTTCATTTTGATTATTTTCCATAATTGCAATTAAAATTCTACCCATCGCAAATGCAGTTGCGTCATTTGTGTGAAGTATCTCTTTTTTTCCATCTTTTCTTACTACTTTTGTGTTCATCCTCCTTGCTTGATACCCAGTCATATAATCAGCAGAGTGTGTTTCTTTATATACCTTTTGCCCTGGCATATAGATTTCTATATCTTTTTGACTATAGTTTGGTAGTGCTGTGTCTCCGGTGCAGTTTGCTACCACCTGATATGGCAATTCCAGACTTGATGTCAGATACTCTTGTATTGCCACAAGAAACTCGTGTTCTTCTCTTGAGGTTTCTGGTGTAGAGAAAATTTCAAATTCCGCTTTGTCAAACTGGTGTTGTCTCAGCATACCTCTTGTGTCTCTACCATATGAACCTGCTTCTCTTCTTAAAGCTGTAGAATATCCAAAATATCTTAGAGGAAGGTCCTTTTCCTTGATTGATTCTCCCATATGCATAGCACCAATAGTGTGTTCGCAACTTCCAACTAAGTAAAGATTGTCAGTTTGTAAAAAAAACTTATCTTCTTTTGGTTCAAGTCTACCCATGGCATTTAATGCTTCTGGTTTAATCATTATCGGAGGAATAATTGGTACAAATGGTGTTTTTTTGATTTGTAAATTGTTCTTATCTATTATTTCAGAAATGAAAGTAGGGTCTGTAACTTTTTCTAGGACATGTTGCAAAATTGCAAATTGTACCTTTACCAAATCACCTTTGATGTAAGAAAAACGAGATCCTGTAACTTTTGCTGCTCTTTGTGCGTCGATAATATCAAGATCTTCTCCTAGCTCCCAGTTTGGTTTTGGAGTAAAAGAAAAGTTTCTTGGCTCACCCACTTTTCTAATTATTTTGTTTACTGACTCATATTTGCCTATTGGCATGTCTGGAGAAACTATATTTGGTATAACAGACAAAAGCTCTGTTAATTCTTTATTTGTCTTTACCAGTTCTTCTTCTTTTTCCGGTAATTCCTCTTTTAATCTTTTACCCTCTTCTGCGTTCCTATTATTGGCTGCTATTTTCCTTTTCCTATTGATTTCATCAATATCCTTAATCAACTCAATGCGTTTTTTATATAACATCTCCAGGTTATCTATATCAACGTCTTTCATATTCCTATCTTTTATAGATTTTTTAACTACTTCTTTGTTTTCTATAATAAATTGTATATCTAACATAAAGATATTATACAATACTTTTATAATGGATATAGAAAAAATAAAATTAGATGATGTGTCAAAACATCTGTCTGAAATATCAGACCCACCAAAAAAATTATATATTCGCGGTAAAAAACCTGACACCTCGAAAACTTTCATTACGATAGTAGGTGCAAGAAAAAATACATCATATGGAGAAAGTGTTTGCCAACATTTAATACAAGGTCTGTCTAAATACAATGTTGTTATAGTTTCTGGACTTGCTCTTGGAATTGATTCTATAGCCCATAAATACGCACTCAAATACGGGATTGATACGATCGCAGTTTTGGGATCTGGACTTGATGATTCTGTTATATATCCGCGAACAAACTTTTCCCTTGCACACAAAATACTTGATAACGGTGGTTGTTTAATATCAGAGCAAGAAGTAAAATCAAGTCCAATGAAACACACATTTCTATCAAGAAATAGGATTATGGCAGGTTTAAGTGAAATAACTGTAATAGTAGAGTCAACAAAAAAATCTGGGACAAGTGTAACAGCTAGACTTGCTCTTGATTACAACCGAGAAGTCGGTGCAGTACCTGGGTCTATATTTTCTACTATGTCTGATGGACCAAATGCATTACTTTTAGAAGGTGCTTCATCAATTACAAGTGCAGAAGACATAATAAAAGCAATAGGAAAAGAAGAGATTTTAGAATTAAAAGAAATTCCAAACAATTTAACTGACAATGAAAAAACATTAATGGATATTCTCACTTGCGATATAACCAAAGGTGAGGTGATAGAAAAGACAAATATGCCAGTACACACAGTGCAAATCACACTTAGTATCTTAGAGTTAAAGGGTTTGATAGTTGAGAGAGGTGGCAAAATATACAGATCTTTTTAGTAGTGTAATAAAACCTTATCTAATTACACATCCTTTTCTTTTTAGTTTGTCTTCTATGTTTTGCATCACTTTGTTTATTTCTTCATCTGTTAGGGTTTTTTTCTGAGATTGAAAAATTAATTTGAACGCAAGTGAAGTTTTTTCTTCTTTTTTGAAAACATCAAACAAAAATATGTTTTCTAAATATTTGGAATTATTTTTTATAATTTCTGCTGAACTAATCTGGTCTATATTTTTTGGTACAAACATTGAAATATCTCTTGTTATAAATGGATACTGAGAAAATTTAGAAAATGTTTTATCTTTGTATGTCTCTAGATAATCATACTCTTTTGGTGTTTCTAATTTAGAAATAATTTTATCAAAATCAACTTCAATTGTATTTTTTACTTTACTTTTGATATCTAACTTAATTCCTATTTCTAATAGTGCATTAATGGCTTTGTTAAATATCTCATCTTGTTTTTTGGATTTACTAACTGAAATTGCCATATTGAAAAATTCTCCGGTGTTTGTAAAAATAGTTCCAAACTCAATTAAACAGGTATGATTTTTGCCAAATAAATCTTTATTTTTTTGATTTTTTGTCAGTGCTTCTTCCATATCTGTAGACAAGTTTGTTCTAAGGAAATTTTTATTTTCGGCTTGAGGACAAACCACCTCCACCTCTCCAACATCACTCCAGGTTCTATTTTCGATTTCAATAAAATCAAGTTGTTGGAGTTTTTTGACTACTGACATATGATATGCGTGTCGTTTTGAAACTTTAGTTTTAGTGCTGATTTGTTGTGCTCTTTCTGGTATATTTTCATATCCATACATTCGCGCAACCTCTTCTATCAAATCCTCTGGTATGTTTATATCTGTCCTTTCTTTTGGTGGTATTGCAACTATATATGAATTTTTTGTAGAACAATTTTGATCTGCTGGTGATTGATTTTTTGAATTATCCTTAATCTGAGATTTTATATCTAATAAATCAAGAAATTTTTTTGCCGACGTGATGGATATATCTATACCCATAATTTTTTGCAAATATTTTTCATCAAGGGACACTTCTTGTGGTAATACATCTTTCATATTTGTTTTATATGAATAGTCAACAAACTTACCTCCTGTATATTTAATTATTAGCTCTTTTGCCCTATCAAAAACGTCAAACACAATTAGTGGGGACAGATTTTGTGAAAACCTTTGGGATGCGTCGGTTATTATCCCGTGTCTTTTTGAAGAGTGGCGAACTGTAGTTTGATTAAAGTTTGCAACCTCTAGATAAATATTTTTAGTATTTTTAGATACACCAGTATCGTCACCTCCTTTTATACCCGCAAGTGCTATTGATTTATCAGTATCAAATTCACATATAACCACGTCATCTTGGGATAATTGTACTTTTTCATTTCCAAGTAGAGATAGTTCTTCATCGTTTTTAGCAAACCGAACAGATATACCTCCAAGAACTTTGTCTGCGTCAAAAGCATGCAGTGGCGCTGACAGTTCAAACATCACATAATTTGTTATATCTACTATAGGGTTTATAGATTTTTGATTTAATGAATTTAATCGTTCTGTTATAAATGACGGTAACTTTTTGTTTACATCTACACCTTCAAAATATCCAAGCATGTATTTGGTACAATGTATCTCATTTTTCAGTCGTTTTGAATTCTTGTCTTGTTTTTCATCTACGCCTTTGTGTCTTGTGTCTATGGAAAGTTTAAAATCTTTCCCGTCTTTTTGCTTGTAGTTAAGGTTTTTTGAAAAGAAATTTGTGTTTAGTTTTTTTTGAAGAATGGCGGAAAGCTCTTTTGCTACACCAAAATGTCCAGAACAATCGTTTGATCTGTTTGGTAATATCTCAATATGAAATATATAATCTTTTGACACTTTTTCTATATATTCTACTTCAAAAGATTTGTCTGTTAGAAGTTGTGCAATTTTTTTTGCAGATGGGAAAAAACCAAAAATATTCTTTTTGAAAAATGATTTAACCCAGTTATAGCTTATTTTTACATTCATATCTTTTTGTTTTTTAAATTATAGAAAAACCTTAAATCTGAATTATAGAAGTGCTTTATATCTGATATATTGTGTCTTATCATTGCTATTCTATCAATACCAAAACCAAACGCATACCCAGACCACTCAAGTTTATTCACACCTACATTTTCTAAAACTTTAGGGTGTACCATTCCAGCTCCTAAAATCTCTAACCATTTTTTTTGTCCATCTACTTCGTGTTCTACATCAACCTCTATACCAGGTTCTACAAATGGAAAATACCCTGTCCTATATCTTAATTTGATATCATTTCCCAAAAGCTTTTTGAAAAAAATATTTATTGTGCTTTTTAAATCTACAAGAGAAATATTTTTATCTATGTGTAATCCTTCCATTTGATAAAACTGTGCTTCATGGGTTTGATCTGTTGCTTCGTTTCTAAAAACTTTCCCTGGTACAATTATTTTACAAGGCGCACCACTTTCTTCTAATGCTCTGATTTGAACTGGAGATGTTTGAGTTCTCATTAATGTTTTTTCTTTTCCTTTTATCCAAAATGTATCTGAAAGGTCACGAGAAGGATGATTTTTCGGTAAGTTTAATGCATCAAAATTATAATATTCAGATTCCATCTCTGGGCCAGTATAAACAGAAAAACCCATTTCTGTGGCAATCTTAATTAGCTCTGAACGTAGTGTATGTAAAGGGTTTAGTGGACTTTTGTTCATAATTTGAGCCACCTGAGGGATTTGAACCCACGACCCATCCCTTACAAGGGGATTGCTCTACCAACTGAGCTAAGGTGGC
>JABAAK010000068.1 GCA_014238775.1 Candidatus Paceibacter sp.
ATATCTCTTATTTGATTAGCTTCGTCTTGACTCTTAGGAATCATTGGAAACGTATATTGAAACTGTCTGTGATTAACACCTTGGAATACTTGATATGAGAATGGGTTAATAACTTTACCCGTTGCTCTTTGTAATACAGCAGCTGGCTTTTGTGAATCTCTAATTAAATCTTGTATAGCAGCACCCGCAACACTACCTAAACCATTTAAAGCATCTTCTTTAGATCCTGTTAATTGATTATCTAAGATAGCAGCACCAGTAGCACCAAATTGATGTTGTGCATAGTTAACTGACATATCACTTGATACACCTAATGGAAAGAACATAGATATAGAAGCAACAGATGTTAATTTATCTGGTTGAGGAGCTAACGATGGTACTTTACCAGATTTCGAAGCAGTAGGGTTTTGGTCATTAGCAACATTAATTGCTTGTGAACCATTTACTTTTCTTGCTCCACCAAAATCTACCTTCTGAGCCTTAAATACTATGTAGTTAGGATGCTCTGCCGATGGTAAATCAATAGGAAACTGATATGAACTAAAACTTGATCTATTTGCCATATAAATATTTATGTTAGATAAAAGGATACATTATGGCATATAGAGGAGTTTATTCTCAAATAAAAAACCCACAGAAATACAAAGGCGATACTCGTAAAGTAACGTATAGATCGTTATGGGAGAGATCTGTTATGAAATGGATGGATTTAAACGCTGATATCGTAGAATGGAATTCAGAAGAGGTTGTTATACCTTATATATGTAATACTGACAATCAACAACACATGTATCATATAGACTTTTACTTTAAACACAAATCTGGTCAAAAATACCTAATAGAAGTTAAGCCAGCTAGACAAGTAGTACCACCTAAACCAGGTTCTAAGAGAACAAGGAAGTTCTTATCTGAAACAATGAGGTTTGCTAAGAATAAATCTAAATGGGCAGCAGCTGAAAAGGTAGCTAGACAGAATGGTATGAAGTTTCAAATATGGACTGAGAAAGACTTAGAGAGAATGAGTATTATTACAAGTCAATCTGTAATTAAAGAAGACAAGCCATTATATAAAGCTGAAAGACAGCTAATGCCTAAATCTAAATATAATCCTGCTAATAGAAAAAGTAAAAGACCTACTACTAGGCCTAGACCACCAATTTTAAAAAGATAATTATCTTCTTTTCCAACCACGACCACTACCTGGGCCAACTAAAGCTTCTGATATACCAACTTTAGTAAATGCTGGAGCTATGTGATTCTTATGATTTGTAATATGAGTATTACCACCGATACCTACTTTAATTGATGAACCATCACCTTGACTAGTATTACCTTTTGTCCTTGTTGATAGACCATGTGGTGCTTGTGATGTATTAAGAACACTTGCATTTGATTTACCTTCTTTAACATTACTTAACTTATTATTAAAGACATCACTTACTGTAGCATCAGTAGTAGCTATTCTAACTAATGTTGAAGGTTTAACTAATTCTGCTATTGTATCGAACACAGCTCTGAATGTATTTTTAATATCATCGAATACTCTAGATACAGAATTGACGATTGAATCTTTTGTGCTTCTAACCTTAGCTGCAATGTCTCCTGCGATATCGAATCCTGTTGAGATAACTGTATCAACAGCATTAGTAACAGCATCTATAATTTTTTGTGTAAAGTCTATTGCAATATTAAGTCCACCAAGTGCAGTTGCTAAACCTAAGTCAATAGCATCAGTGATTGCCGTTTTAATTTTAGTAGGAATCTCTTTAACTGCAGCCCAAGCTTCTTGTAATTTTTCACCAGCTGCTGCAAAGGCATCTTTTATACCTTGTATTGCCGGAGCAAAGAAATCTTTAACATTTTCATACATCTCTTTTACTTTATTACTAATAACTTCCCATATTGCTTTTAATTTTGAATTTTCTGAATCTAGATCTTTAAGTACCCATATCAATGCTGCACCAATTGCTACTACAGCTGCTACTGCTGCTATAACAGGTGCGAATGCTACTAAGAAAGCAGACAGACCAGAAGAGAGTGCTAACACAGCACCGAAGATTGCTTTACCAACTACGAAAGTAATTGTAGTTAGTACTGGAAGGATAGTTGTAAGAGCTCCTAGTATACCTGTAATGGCACCTAGTATCTTACCACCGAATAATACACCTATTAATACCATAGCTGCTTTAGATTCAAGTATGTCTGAACCAAAAGATTTAGCGGCTGCTAAGAAACCATCTTTTTTGAAAGCTACTACTGCACCTTTAATTGCATCGAATATAGTTCCGAAACCTTCTTTTAAGTTTCTAACAATCCAATGAATCTTATCACTTATGTCTTGTGCTGTACCTTGAACATCATCTGTAAAACCTAGTGCTTGGAGTATGCCCGCAAATCCTGCTGAGATACGGTCCCAGATATCTGCATTTGCTCCAAACCATAAAGAGGCCTTTTCCCAACTTTTTAAGAACTCTAATCCACCTAGTAATAATGCACCTAGTTTTAGAAATTCTCCAATAGCTCCAAATATACCTTTAGCAGCATCAATAGGTTTCTTAATTAAATTAGCACCGAATGCTTTTAATGACTTAGCAAGACCAGCTCCAATTTTCTTAAGTTCACCATTGTTAAGAATTAGCTTACCCTTGATAGCCATAAGAGTATCAACCATAGACTGTTTTGCTTTTTTATCAAAACGATCTTCCTTGACCTCTTTAGACTTCTCACCAGAACCCGGTTTAGCTTTTTTACGACTAGCCATAAGATTCTTGTTAACAAGATCTAATTTCTTTCCAATTTGTTTCTGCTCTTCAGCCATATTTACTATTTCCTACTTTGTTGCTTCTGCCTCTCCTCTTCCTCCCGGATATGTTCCTGAAGTAGAGCTAGATACACTTCCCTTTCCCACGGTATCAAATTTTCGATCTCCGTAAGAGAGTACTTGTGATGTTGTATTAATGCAAAATTCGTTTTGTAATAATTTACAAGACTATTGTGCGAGAGGCCTATTAAAAAAAAGAGGCCATCCCTTCTAATACTTGATCGTTCTTAGTACCACATTTCTTACACTCGTAAGAAACTGTACTTGTAAGCTTAGGCATTGTATCAAAAAACTTCTGAACCAATTTGAATTGGCTAGCTGTTAATCTTTCAACAAAATCTTTAAGCTCTTCAGCTGATACTGTACTAGCATCAATAACATCATCACCATTATAGATCGTTTTAATAGAAGCGATGATAGTATTGAAAACTCCATCAGTTCCTTTCGTCTTTGTAATAGATTTGATATCATCGTATGTAGGGTACTTCATTTCGATTCCAACAGTGTCAGTCAACTTGATAGTTGATGTATGACCTTTACCTGTTTCAACCTTAATAGCACCTAAATCAACTTCGATTTCATTTACAACATCATCCTTCTTACATTTAAGACCAATCTTAGCTGTTTCACCAACTGACTTAGCTCTTAATTGCATAAAGATAAATTCTAAATCAAATGTTGCTAATTTATTTACATCAACATCTTTAGATTCTATACACTGACTGCATACTTTCTTCAAAGCATCAATCATAGCAACTTCATCTTTAGACTCAATTGCTTGCATTAAAAGTTTTTCCTCTTTAACTAAAAAAGGACGAAACTTAATTTCTTTCTTCGTAGACGGTAGAGCCAATCTGTATGTCGGCGTTCCTAGGTCTATATTCTTTAAACTACTCATTATATATTTCTCCGTATTGTTATTATCATTATTTATTATCTTGATTCAAAGTATTTGTAAGTGAACTGAACAGGGCATCTGCTTATCTCACCATCATTATTGTCGAATCTTTGTTCCCCAACTGAGTTAGGAAAACATTCATAGAATCTCCAAGTTGCCTCTACTTTATTAAGGCCTGCGTCGTACTTCATAACATCGATATAAGAAGTGTAGTCATCATAGTAAGCTATACTTCCATTTCTTTTGTTAAAAATTAGTTGTTGCCACAATTCAAAGTACATTCTTTCTCTGAAATCAGATGAACAATAAAATTCAGCCGATAAAGGAGAGTAAGTATGATTCCAACCAATCTTTCTAAATTCTCCGTGTGGTCTATAGTTAATAAATTCTATATCTCTTGATGGTAATGTAACGTTAGCACAATACAATTCCATTTCAGTAAAGAAACCATTTAAGTTACTTAATGCATAACCTAAGTTAGGTAAATCAATACCAGCTCTAATATTTCCTAATGCTCCAGTAGCTAAATCAGCTATTACACTTCCACCAGTAATCAAAGGTTCTAATACACCTAAGTTAGGTAGTCTAAGTTCCACATCACCAAAGATTGGTCCTTTTCTAAATGAAAAGTTTCCACCAACTAAAGCTCTTGGTGGATATACACGAAACTTAAACTTATTGTTTCTTGATAATCCATTGTCTTTAACTGTAGCTAAAAATTCGTCTATTCTGCCGGCCATTATTTATTCCTTTGACTATCTTTCCATACTTTTCGACTCGATGCTTTTTGAAAGCGTTCGAAAGGTAATG
>JABAAK010000084.1 GCA_014238775.1 Candidatus Paceibacter sp.
GCTGGTAAGATTAAAGTTACATTCCCTAATTTTAACGGTGGAACAGATAGTAGATCTGTATCCCCTAACTTTACAGTAGGAGTATAATATGACAATAACGTTAATGTTAACAATTTGGTTATTAATGGCAGTAGGTGTTTTCATAGTACATGATATTAAAAATAATCCAGCTATGAAATTAACTAAGAAACAACAAAGAGAAATGCAATACTATTCTATGATTGGGCGGTTTTAAATGGCAGCAGATAGTTCAACTAACTTACATATGACTCACGCAGATGAAGATCTGTATGAGAGAGGTCAGAAGGGTGCTATATTCGCTATTGACCAATTATATAATGCTCTTAAGGTATTGAAATCATCTTCAAGTAAGAAGAATGTAATAACAGTTAAATGGGATGGAGCTCCAGCTATATTCGTAGGAACAGATCCAGCAGATGGTAAGTTCTTTATAGGTACTAAAGGTATATTTAATAAAGAGCCTAAAGTAGCTAAGTCAGAGAAAGAGATTAAATCATTATATCCACAACAAGCAGATAAGTTAATACACGCATTCAAACATATTAAAAAACTAGGTATACCTACTAACGAAGTATGGCAAGGTGATCTTATGTTTACTAAAGGTACTCTTAAATGGAAGACTATCGAAGGTAAGAGATTCTTAGTTATGCATCCTAATACATTAGTATACGCAGTACCTAAAGATAGTGATTTAGCAACTACTCTATTAAGAGCTGATGTAGGTGTTATATTTCATACAACATATAAAGGTCGTAAGACATTAGATACATACAAGGCATCATTTGGTGCTGACGTTAGTAAATTAAAGAAGAGTAATAAGGTATGGGTAGATGACGCTTACTTAGAAGACGTAGCAGGTAAAGCAACGTTTACATTTGGTGAGACTAAAGCTATACTAAGAAACCTTAAGAAAGCATCAGCATTAGTATCAGCTGGTTTTGATAAGATTAAGAACCTTATGGATGACTTACCATCAGCAGCAGCAGGTGTAGGTATTAAAACATACATCAACTCTCTTATAAGAAACAATAGATATCCTAATCCTAAGACAGCAGCTAAAGAGTATACTAGTTATGTTGAAGATTATTGGAAAGAGAAAGTAATATCTAAAGTTAAAACTGATAGTGCTAAAACATCTAAGACTACAGCCATGAAACAATTCATATTTGACCTTAATAAGATAGAGGCAGATATATCTAATTCATTCGAATTCATCGAATTAATCAATAACATTAAACTTCAGTTGATAGGTAAATTCAACGAATTACAGAGTATGAAGATATTTGTAGAGAAGTCTAATGGAGACTTTATAGTGTCAAATCCAGAAGGATATGTAGCTATAGGTACTGGTGCAGCTGTTAAATTAGTAGATAGACTGAACTTTTCTAAGCATAACTTTGACGTAAATATCGTTAAAGGCTGGCAAAAAGCTACATAACATATACCCTTACAAATATATTTCAAATATAGGTTGCTTTTCCTGTAAAATGATATATTATATATAGATAAATATGATTATAAAAATACTAAATAATGAGAAATTCTTAGGTTGGTATAGTACATTAGCTGTTATGACTTGTTCAGCACTAATTGCTAGTAACTCAGAGATTACTAAGTATGCGTTTCCACTGTTTCTTACGTGCAATGCTACCTTAATATTCCTAGGTTATAGACATAAGATGATGTATCAAGTATATAGAGAAGTAGGCCTAGCCTGTTTCAATATATGGGCGATATCTAACTGGTGGTTCTAAATGCAAGTAAGGTTCAAAGGTTGGAGTACCTTAAACGGTAAGATAGGTACTCAAAATTACATCAAAGCGTACATAGAATTCTGTCTGTTCACATTAAAGATTTCAACTCCCACATATAAGAAACTTATACTCAATTTAAAATTCAACGATAAACTAAAGAGAGAAGAGAAGTCTTTAGGTGATTGTATATGGACAAACACTCCACATAGACCTAGAGAGTTCGATATGAATATAGATAGCTCATTTGGTAGAGTATCTATACTACAATGTATATCTCATGAGTTAGTACACTTACATCAATACGCTACTAACAGAGTATACGACCTAATATTAACAGGTAAGAGATCAGATTTTCCCAAGAGCAGACAACACTTAATACACGAAAGTGTTAATGACACATGTATTATAGATACTAGATGGGATGGTATGTATTATGCTACTGAAGGATCAAAATTACACTATTACGAAACACCATGGGAAATAGATGCACACGGTAAAGAACGTGGCTTATATCAAAGATGGATGCAACTACAAACAGAAGGATAATGACTAAACCTATTAAATTATTAAAAGAGCTAATCGTACCTTGGGGTGAACCAGTTCACGAAGATGACTTATTATGTATCTACGAACATAACGAACCTGAAACAAGAGTACACTTAGTATACGTTCCTAAAACAGACAAAATGGATCATTTAACATATACATTCATTATGGCTCATATGGACGCTACTAAGATTATAGAGAATACAGAGAACCCTGCAACAGCATATAGCATACATCAACATATAGGTAGTGATGCTGGAGCTGAAATAGACTATCCACATATTCACGTGGTAGTTAGAACACCAGAAGAAGCAGATGAATACGAACCAATTAAACCAGCAACAATACACTAATGATATATTGTAAACAAATCAACCTACCTAAAGTCCCATTACATCTTATAGACGATTTAGATGTTATTGTATCTAGAAGAAATGCAGCAGCTAATAACTCAAATGCTACAGGTGGACATTATGCATCATACGATGTATCAAAAGAGTTAAACGATTATTTACAAAGTTTCTTTAAAGAGAAGGCTAGAATTAAATATCTAGTAATATCTAAATCATTACCAATACATATAGATGCTGGTACTCCTGAGTATAAGTATAACTATGTAATACAATTAGGTGGTAATAATGTAGAGACTGTATGGTATGATTCAATGAATGAATCTCGTAGTATATTACATAAAGAATTATGTGATGCTAATGTATGGTACTCTATATCTAATGGTATACCTCATACAGTAAACAATTTAGAAGGTGTTAGAATCATCATTACAGCTAAATCTAAAGATGGCTCACCTTTAACAATAATAAACAATTAATATATCATGCTAGTTCACTTAAATTACCAAGTAGATAAAGAAGCTTTAAGGAAAGCTTTCTTCGATAGATATGACCAAGGTGACTGGCATAGAAAAGGTGATAACGAAGTATTTGGTTTCTGGTGGAAAGTATTTGGTATAGAAGAGTTAGTTGCTCCTATTACTAAAGATTTAGGATTAGATACACTAGATAATAAACCTAGATTCTCATATCAATTACCACAGTCTACATTAGATAATCATATTGACCCTTATAACGCAGTAGGTATTAATTTTAACTTATTTGATGAGTCAGCATTTATTAATATGAATGGTGTACAACATAGATACGAGTCAGCTTTAATAGACGTAGGACATAGAGTACATGGTGTATTAAACAATACAGATAGTCCACGACTAGTTCTTAAATACGCTGTATATAATCAATCATGGGATGAAGTATATAGTATGCTAGATAAGAGAGGATTAGTAAATCATGAGAAAACAGCTAAATTTAATCCATCATATAAATCATATAAATCATATATAGTAGAGGGTGATGATATATACATAGGACATAAGATTAACCCTACTGTAAAAAAAGAAGATAGAATACAACCGACAGACATGTGGAAAATAGACAGATAAATAATTAATATATATTATGAAATACTTACTACTACAATATGCACTATACTTTGCGTTAGCTACTATCGGAGCTACTTACGGCTTACATAGATATTGGGCTCATAACAGAGGTTCAAGAAAAGTATGGTTTGAATGGGTATCACTTATATGTGCTTTATTTATAGGACTATATAAACCATTAGGTTGGGTAGCTGCACATAGATTACATCATAAACATACAGACACAGAATTAGATCCACACTCACCTAAACATAAAGGCTTCTGGAAAGTTATATTATCTATATGGACACCTGATATGCCAGCAAGTGTTATAAGAGACTTAGTTAAAAATCCTAGAATCAAGTTTATGCAAAGATATGGTAAATGGTTTATTATACCAGTTATATTAATATCACCATTAACAGTATTATTTGGTTTCTTAGGTATAGGTATATTAAACTATTTCGGACATAAAGATGGTAAGCCAGTTAGTAAATGGTATATAAACATACTAGCACCATTCGAAGGTAATCATAAGGATCATCATGAATAATAAAGAAGTAATATTAAATCAATCATTGGCTATTAGAACATTCCCTATACGAGCAGTTGACGATATGATGAAGTCATTCAAATTTAATGGTCATCTTGATATCAATAAATTCGAGACTAATATAGTTGAGTGGTTAAAGCCTGTTATAGATCTATCAGAGTTTAATTACATATATCCAGCTAATGGTGTTACTGAAGGTATTAACTATTGGTCTATGCAAGAGGATAGAAAGATTATAAGAAGAAAAGACGACTACGTATGGTTACCTGAGAATGATACAGGTGATATATTATACCTAAGTTGTCCATCATCTATAGATGGTAATTACGCTGACATACCAGTTGATATACCAGTAGCGTTAGATATAGCTCATATCGGATCGTGTGATAGTGGTGTAAGAATAAGTGTTACAGATAACGTAGAGAAGGTATTCTTCTCATTAAGTAAATGCTTTGGTTTAAGAAACTATAGAATAGGTTACTACTTCTCTAGAAAGCCAGATGCTCAATTAGAGAGATTAATTAAATCAGCTAAGTATTATAACTATCATTCTATGGCAATGGGTGAGCATATAATTAAAGGCGTTAGTGTAACAGACGTCAATAAAGAATTAAAGAGTATACAACACGAGCTATGTGATGAGTTAAATATGTTACCATCTGAGAGTGTATGGTTAGCTACTACTCCTGATAGTGATTATAATAAGTTTAAGAGAGGCGATACTAATAGAATTAGTTTATGCCAGTTAATGAAGGACAGATATGATAATACCTTATAAGACAGATAGAGATATATTGGATTTACATAAAGGTGATCTAAAGAGATTATCTAATAAGATACACAAAGAAGGTGTAGCTGTATTCCATGACCAAGACCTTAATGAAGAACAGTTAATAACAGTACAGAAACAATTCGGTATATGTGAAGCTCCGGACTTGTTTATGAACCCTAAAGAGTATCCAGAGATATTCTTAGTAACAGGTAAGAAGGACGAAGATGGTAATAAGCTAGGTATGTTTGGTGATACTGAATTAGGATGGCACTCTAATGGTAATAGCAGACATAACATAGATAAGATATTAATTAGTTTATATTGTGTTAATGAAGATGTTAATACAACTCTAAGTGTATGTAATACTACTAAACCATTCTACGACTTAACTGAAGACGATCAAGAGTATTGGAAGAGTATAACAGTAAGACTTAAGTTTCAAAATAACACTATATACGACTTAGAGGAAAACGACCCTGAGTTAGAGTTTATGAGTAAGAACAAAGGTAGTATAAGAAAGCTAGTAGGACAACATCCACATACTGGCGAGTATTACTTCTATTTTCCTTATCACTTTATCACTAAGGCTTGGGAAGGTACAACACCTATAGACCACAATGAGATGATAGAGAAGTTAAAGCCTATTATATTCAGATCTAAATATCAATATCATCACGTATTCAAAGAAGGCGATTTATTGATGATGGATCAATTTACAAGCTTACACAGAAGAACACCAATTATGGATAACAACAGACTACTATGGAGACTAGCATCAGACTTTAGTAAAATATATGAATAAGAATATACCTTGGCCAACAATTAAATTATCAACAGACGACAGAATGGTAGTACCATTAAAAGAAGAATATACATTTCACGCTATGTGGTATTTAGATACACCAGAAGCTAAACCTATATTTGAAAGACAAGCAGATATTATAATAGAGAAACAATCTAAAGGTATAGTAGATATCGGTGCTAGACATGGCCCAGTAAATAAGATATTACAAGAGAAGGGATATACAGATTATAAGTATATGGGATTTGATACATCTGTAGAGCCTATAGCTATGGCTAAAGAGACTTGGAAAGATCATAGTAATATAGAGTATAGAAATACTAGTTGGAATAACAAAGACATAGAAGTAGACTTCGACGTTGATATGGTTATATTCAGTGGTGTGTTATTATACGAAGCTGACCACTATGGACTATTCAATAGAATGATGAAATTATATAATGCTAAGAATGCTATCATACAAGAACCTTATCACGAACAAAGGCACTATGATGAGAGATTAGTATTGAAGACTATTACACAAGATATGGATATGTATAAAGCGAACTCTAAGTCATACAAAGAACATATAACAGATTGTGAACTATTCTTAGGTAAGAGATTGATAGCGGATATATGTCTTTAACAGTTATTAGATATTCAATAGATCCAGATAAGTATAGACCTCTTATAGAAGAGTTCAGATTACGTTCATATGAAGAAGGTAACAACAGCATATCACCAAAGAAGTATAACCCTGATAATGAGAACTTAGAGACTTGGATGGTATTTAAAGAAGACGAGTTAATATCTATATCAGTAGCTGAGAGATCACACTATACTAATGACCCTGATACTGCTGTAAGAATATGTAGATATCATATATTAAAAGATCATAGATTTACTCATTGTGGTTTGATTATGGCAGAACACCAAATCAAATGGGCTAGAGAAAACGGTTATCAAATAATGTATGCTACACACGATATAACTAATAAGGCTATTAACAGCTTATATCAAAGACGTAGGAAAATGACGGTAGTTAGTTTTAATAAATATACTACAGGAGAGTGGTATACTAAGTTACAATTAGAGACTAAATTCCTATTTAAGACTGGAGATATGTTACAATACGTATACAGCATTAGATTACAAGACGACAATTATATATGGGATCCTAAATCGGACCATATAATAGAAAGAGAGCACGATGGACAAATTAAGTAAACATAACCTACCTACAGTAATGGATATGGGACTAGATATAGACTTAGATCTATTAAGAGCTGAGACAGATAAACTATCAGAGAAGTTTGTAGATGTCAGAACAGCTAATCCTATGTTATGTATGAATCATGAAGAATTAGTAAAGAGTGTATATGATAATTTCGAACAAATTAACTTAACAACTCCTAGTGAGATATTACCTCATACGACTAGTATTAGAGAAAGATTAAAGAGAAGAGAAGAACACTTATATAACGTTCCTACAGAAGATTATACAGGTAGTTATTTCGAGAAGATAGTAACACAATGTAAAGCACCAGCTAGTAGAATTAGAATAACTAAATTAGCACCAGGTAAGATTATACCATTTCATGTTGACTATGACGTCAGCTATGGAGTTAGATGTGTAGTGCCTATATACGGTAGTAATAACGTTGTTAACTTATTTAAGAGAGATGATAAGACTGAAGCATATACGCTTAAAGATGGAACAGCTAATTTCTTAAACATAGGTTATAAACACGCAGTTGTTAATATGGGTAGTAAACCTAGAATAGCATTAATGTTTACATTAGACGGAACACAGGATATAAAATAATGAGAGATCAATTAATACCATTAGATAGACACTATGATGCTGATAAGTTGTTAGAGATATATAATGAATTACCTAAGGCTCATCAAATTATAGTTACTGGTAAAGATGCTAGCACACCTACACCTGTTACACCATACGCAGATAAAGATTCAGATGACCACGGTGTATTATTAAACATATTTAAAGACTCATACTTGGAAGATGTATATAATGATATAGCTAAAGACTATACAATAGGTAAGACTAGATTCTGGACTATGGATAGGTCAAGAAGAGCATACTCATATCATACAGATTTTACTAAGAGATTACATATACCATTAGCTACTAACGATAACGCCTTCTTTATATTAGAAGACTATCAAACAGAGCATATGCCTGTGCTAGGACAGCTATATGAATTAGACACTACACGCCTACATAGTGCTGTAAACCTAAGTCAAGACGATAATCCCAGAATACACCTAGTATTCGGTATAATCTAGATAACCCTGCGAAATACGCGAAAAACACGCGATTTAATCGCTCATAGCGCGCCATATACGCGCATCTTGCGCTTCCCCTTGCCTACCATGCCAACCCCAAAAGTGACATAAACATTGGCTTTTTTGCATACAGCAGAAAACGCACATAAACTGTGATAATATTAACGGGTTGCTTTATTCCTGAAATGATGCTATAATTATTCATATGTTAGATAAAATTATATATCCATTTCTATTAGCCTTAACTGGTGTAGGATATCTTATGCTGTTATGTACTAAGATATTGAAGTTTGTTACATACCCTATTAAGTGTGTAGATTGGTATATAATTGGCCGTAAACTATCATACATTAAATTTAAAATAAAGGGGTTGCTATATAGCGAAAAATAAGCTATAATATACATATGAAAAA
>JABAAK010000056.1 GCA_014238775.1 Candidatus Paceibacter sp.
TATAGATGTATTAATAGATCCAGGACATGGAGGAGATAACCACGGAGCAGGTTCAGTTGTTGGTATTTTAGAAAAGGATTTAAACTTAAGTCTGGCTAAATTATTATCTGAAAAATTAAATGAAAAGAATATTTCAAACTTAATCTTACGTAAAGGTGATTATAATCAAAAAATCTGGTGGAGAGGAAAAATTGCAAAAGAATTATCACCAAAATTATTTATATCATTGCATCACAACTCTGGACCAAATACAAAAAAAGCAAAGAAACCAGGAACAGAGGTTTATTATCAGTTTGGTTCAAAAGAAGGTAAACGAGCTGGAGGAATTTTATATAAAGAAATTTTTTCACTTTTAAATACATATGATGAGGTAGAAAATTGGTGGAGCAACAAAAAACCAGGTGTAAAATATATCTTGTCTTCCAGAGGACCAGATTTTTTTGGTATATTAAGAAATTCAATCGGTGTAACCACTATACTTTTAGAAAGTGCTTTTATATCAAATCCAGAAGAAGCTAAAATTTTAACAAATGAAGATTTTAAAGTAAAACATGCCGCCGCAATTGCAAATGGTATAGATATTTTTTTACACACAGATGATATCGGATTTGGCTTTGTGGAACAAACAAAATCACAATCAAAAAGGAGAACAACTTATTTGGATTATTATGTGAGTCCGTGTAAAGATGTTAGTCTAAAGTAAGTATGTGTAAAAGAGAAATATATGTTGATATGGACGGTGTAATTGCTGATTTTTTTGGATGTTTATCCAGACAATACAGTGTTTCAAATTGGAAAAAATTACTTGATCCTAAAGATAAAACACAATTTAAAAAACATGTGACTGATGATGTATATGGATCTGATTTTTTTTCAAATATTAAAAAATTTGAAGATACAGATAATTTAATAAAACTGGTCAATAAATATTCAAAAAATGGATATACACTGTTAACAAAACCATTCCCTGGTGACGAAAAACACACTCAAAAACAGAAAATTATTTGGGTAGAAAAACACTTAATAGATTTACCACCAAAAAAAATTATTTTTGAAAATAATAAAGAAAAATGGGCAACCAAAAAAAATGGAGATATGAATATATCAAATATTTTAATAGATGATCTTAATCTAAATTGTGAAAATTTTCAAAATAAAGGTGGAATAAGTATAAGATATCAGTCTGGAATCGATACATTGGAATATGTAGAAAACAAACTAAAACAAATAAATTTTTAATTTAAAAATCTTTTATTTCCTCTATATCTGCATAGTTAAACAAAACACGAAAAGGTCTGCACCAGTGTAATACATATTTATAATCATTTATGTCTATGTGATCTGGAATGCTGTAGTTTATATTTCCACGAGTTCCTTTTCTTAAACCAAGATCAACATAATCTTTTGCAGCTAAGTCACGACTTAAATATACTCTAAGTTCTGGACCATCTGTTGTTGAAAAATTTTGATATCTTATATATTGTTTTGAACCTTGTTTAATTATTTTCACTGATCCTGAAGCACTGTGTCCACCAACACCTATAACAGGTGTGGTTCCGCTTTCTTTGATAATATTTGCTTGCTCTATAGTGTTGTTAATTTCAGATGTTGGGTTTTGTATATCATTTAGTTGCTCTGTAGATTTTGTGCTTTCTTGTGTATTCATTGAGGCAACAAAAGTTTCTTCTTCTATATTATTTGCTGCTTTATCTGTACCATATGTATCTAAATTTGCAAATCGAATGTCTTGTATTTGGTTATTTTTGTCCGGCATTGTTATTTCTATAGGCAGTCCGTCATTTACTTCAATTACTCTAAACATAGGATAAAAAATCCACCATAAAAAACATACAGCTATAACTGTGGTAAAAACAATTAAGTAAATCCAAATTTTATTCATGTATAAATAATAACACACAACTTATCATATTTTTTAGTTGTTTGTGTTATAATTATTTTATATATGAATAAATATATACAACTATTTATAATTGCTTTTGTTTTTATTTTAATCGTACTATCATTTTTTTTAGTAAAACATACAGGTGATATGACATACCAAGTTAACACAAACATAATAGACAATAATGTGAAAAAATCAGATAATATAGATAATATGAACGACATAAGCAAAACAGACGATACTTTCACACAACAAGCAAAAGTAACAACAAACTACGGTGTGTTCACTATAGAATTTTTCCCAGAACTTGCACCAAAAACTGTTTCAAACTTTATAAATCTTAGTAAAGAAGGGTTTTACGATGGGATACGGTTTCATAGAATAATTAATGATTTTGTTATACAAGGAGGAGACCCACAAACCAAAGATTTAAGTAAAGAAAATCTATGGGGCACAGGAGGTCCTGGATATCAGTTTGAAGACGAAATCCATACAAAAAACAACAACTTAAAATATACACTGTCTATGGCAAACTCAGGTCCAAACACAAACGGCAGTCAGTTTTTTATAAATGTTGCTAATAATAATTTTCTAGATACAAAACACACTGTATTTGCTAGTGTTGTATCAGGCAAAGATGTGATAGATAGTATAACTTTGGTGGAGACAAAAGAAAGAGACATCCCTGTTTCTGAAGTTTTGATAGAAAAAATTGAAATTATAGAATAATATGAAAATATTTGGATTAGTAATTATCGTAGCTATTTCGATTAGTTTGTATTATGGCTATTCAAATGGATTTTTTGATGATTTTATAAATACAACAAATCAAACAAAACAAACAATAGATAAAACAAACAAAAACGTAGATGAGGCAACTGAGATAGTAAATGAAATAAAAGATTTTTTAGGAAAACAAAATGATGAAAATATTTAGTAGATTAAAAAAAGTAGATAGAAAGAAGTTAGATAACTTATATAAAAAATTAAAAAATTATGATAAAAAAAGTGTAGGATTTCCTATAAATCGCCTGTTTGATTATAGTGATTTATATAGGTTTTTAGAACTCTCAATAAATAATGTTGGAGATCCTTTTGAAGAAAGTATATATAAAGTAGCAACACATGAAATAGAAAGAGAGGTAATCAAAGAATTTGAAAAACTTTTTAATGCAGATGAAGATAAATGTTGGGGTTATGTAACTAACGGTGGAAGTGAAAGTAACACTTTTGCTATGTATGTAGGAAGAGAAGTTATGGGTAAAGATTGTGTTCTTTTTTATTCCAAGGACTCTCATTATAGTATTCAAAAATCAGCAAGAATTGAATCTTTTTCCAAAGAAGTAGTGGATGTAGATAAGTATGGTGAGATTGATTACGATGACTTTAAATCAAAATTAACAAAACACAAAGATAAACCTGCTGTTGTTGTGTTAAATATAGGAACCACTGTTACTGGAGCATCTGATTCACCAGAAAAAATAAAGA
>JABAAK010000057.1 GCA_014238775.1 Candidatus Paceibacter sp.
CTGTTCCTTGCATAGGTTTTTTAATGTAAATTATGGCAGTTAAAACAACTGCTCTGTTTATAATATATACTAAAAAACTATATTTATCAACCTTTATACACAAAAACCACTGATGTAATGGTTTAAAAATTTTATATTTATATAAAAAAAACAAACATCGTTTTGATGTTTTTAATATTATAAAAAAAGTCAGGGGAGCTCTCAGCACCCCCCTTTAACAAAAGAATCAAGCACCTTCTAGGTCGCTTGTATTATTTAACACATCCTCCTCGTCTAAAATAATTACCCTTCTTATCTTTTACATAAGATCCAGGCTGAGAACCGAATTCTGCATCAAACCCCATTTTACACAAATGCAAAATAGTTTTTTCATAATCTTTCTTAACTATTTCTTCCCATTTTAAATCCTTAATCTTGTCAAGTGAATTTATAAACTTTTTTAATGCTTCCTTTCCTAATTTACTAAATTCTCTTTTATTCGAACGACAGATTTGTCGGATTATATATAAGGTTACATTTTTATGTCCCAGTACCCACTTAATCAAACCAAGATTCTCGCTGTAACAAAAGCATATCAAAACTTTTTTAGTTTCTAAAAAAGTTTTTACACTTTCATTTTTTCCTTTCAAAAACCTATCGAGATCTTTTTTTGAACGCATGTTTATAAATAAAGATATATCCTCAGGAGGAACAACAAAATAACCTTTATCGATTTGTTTATCTGTCAATCTTAAATCCAAAAGCGACTTAAAATCAACATTGCAATGTTCGTGTTTATCAAGTCTATCCTTAATCTCGCTATAAACTTTAGATAGAATCCAGTCTCGATTACTCATTTTTTCCATTTTGTAAATGTTTTTTGGGTTATTCAAAGTACAAGCGGTTAATCTCATTGGAATACCCAATAAGCCGCAGATTTATATTATATACTAGAAAAATGTTTTTATCAATTCTTGCATCTTTTTTAAGATACAATTTTGCTATATCTATATACCCTTCTCTACAAACATTTTGATTTTTACACAGAAAAATAAAAAATTAACCTTTTGTTTTTAAACTATTTTCTATTTATCCACTTCTTCCACCAAATACACAACAAACCAAGACTTGCATAAAAACACTCTTGGGGTATACTTTAGATACTATTGATTCGCAAGAGTTAATAGTAGAAGAAATCCCTTCGGGGGTTTTTTCGTTTTTAATGTATGCTGTAAAATAAAATCAATCGGTTATATAACAAATCTTATATTCTTTTTTAAAGTTACAATACAGATATGGAACAACAAATAGAAACAATCAAACCGACAATGAAGATAGCATTTCAGGTTTGGTGGTGGATTCTAATCAGATCTCTTATATTTGAAATATTTGTTTTTCTAGTAGCTAGTCTTTTTTTCTTTTCCCTTTTTGCAAACATGTTATCAGGGATACTTTCTTTTTGTTACCTTTTATTTTTATACAAAAAAGTTATCGGTGCAAAGTTTAAAAAGTTCAAACTGTTAATTAGAGACAATGATTCAAACCAGATCCGCGAAAGTGCCAATTGGTGTGAGTATTTTAAAATTTTTTGGTGGATTTTTTGGAGAACTGGTTTTATTTTAATTTGTTTTATTGTTTTACTGTCTTTTTTTGAGGGTGAAAACTTTTCTTTTTTTCTTTCTTATATATTTGTTCCCATTTTTTTCTTTCTACATTTGTTCTTAATCAAGAAAGTTTTTTCTGTGAAATTTAAGAGTTTTTCTTTGATTTTATGTAGCCCAGATACAAAAATAGCAATGACTACATATAAAGTGCAAGATGTAGAAGATTTAAAACCAAAAGACAAAAGAAGGGTGTTTTGGTGGCTTTTTTTAAAAACTTTTACTTGGTTTAACGGTGGTTTCATAATTTCCACTATTTTAATATTTTATCTTTTACTTGATTTTTTAGGTTTAGTGTTTTTTAACTTCTTTTACCTTGCAGGATCGTTGTTTTTTGTGTTTCTTATATTAATTCAGTTATCACAAAAACATCTATATAAGTCTCTTATTGGGACTAAATTTAAAGATTTTGTTTTGTTAATACAAGATAACGCATCCGGAGAAGTAACTGGCAATGGTACTATTGCAAACACAAAACATATTCGAATCTATATGATGTCTAGATTTTGGTTGTTATTTTTTCTTATTCTTGTTGTACTTTGTGTAATATATTTTAAAACTCCAGACATATTTGCCTATTTGGTTTTTTATGTTGCCTTTTCTTATTTTATATTATCCATAATTATTATATATATA
>JABAAK010000058.1 GCA_014238775.1 Candidatus Paceibacter sp.
ACAGCCACTATGTGGTATTATATGACACTTTAATCCACTAATCCCCATAGTTTTCCACAAAGAAAAAAAACGGGTGTTAAAGCCCATTTTTCCCTTTATTTATAAGGTTTTTTTGGAATCAATTATTTAATTGAAATGATTTCAAATGTCTTTTCATTAAATTCTATAAAATCCCCCACTCTATGTCCAATCATTGCCTTCCCAATAGGAGAAATATTTGAGACCTTTCCATTAATTAAATCCACTTCTTCTGTGTTTACTATTTCATAAACTATTTTTTCTTTACTATTTTTTTCTTTTAATGTTACAACAGAATATATACCAACAACATCTTTATTTTCTTTTGTTGGGTCTATTACTTTAGAAAATTCAAGTATAAACATTATCTTTTTTATTCTACCTTCAATCTCTCCTTGTATTTTTTTAGCAAATTGATATTCAGCATTTTCGCTCAAATCACCCAAAGCCCTTGCTTTTTGAATACTTTTAACAACTTCAGGTCGTTTGATATCCTGCAGTTCTTTTAACTCTTTTTGAATTTGTGTTTTATATTTTATTGATATTAACAATTCTTTGTCCATATTTAATATATTATAACAATTTTTATATTGTCTTTTTTTTTCTTGTGTAAAAAACTTTATTTTAATTTTTCCGGTGCTTTCTCTAATATAGAATTAAAAAAATCATGGGCAGATATAGTAGCTAATACTTGTGTTTGGTTGCTGGTAGGTATTGCTTTCTCAAAAACCACCGTAAAAGCGTATTTAGGTTCGTCGTATGGATAAAAACCTATTAAAGTGGAATTAATAAACTCATTATTTTTTCCCAACTGTGCTGTACCTGTTTTTGCGGCTATTTTTAAACCATCAATATTTAATCTTTTTGCAGTTCCTATACCTTTAATTACAGAATCTCTCATACCTTTTTTTATAATTTCTAAGTTTTTATCTTCTACTACCACTTTTACTTTTTCTGTTTCCATAAGTTTAAGTATCTTAGGTTCTACTAAAAAACCTCCGTTTGCCAAAACAGCTGTTGCCCGGACTATTTGAAGCGGTGTTACTAAAAAGTTATACTGCCCGATTACAGTATTGTATGTATCTCCTACTCTCCAAAAATCATTAAAGTTTTCTTGTTTCCATTTTGGATTTGGTACTACTCCGGTTGGTTCTACAGCTATATCTGTGTTGGTTGGTATACCAAAACCAAAAAGTGTAGCATATCGAAAAAGTTTATCAATTCCCAATCCTTTTCTGTTTTTGTATCCACCCCCTATGTGATAAAAATATATGTTTGATGAAGAAGCAATCGCTTCTCTTAGATTTACGAGTCCGTGTGCTTTCCAGTCTAGGAACACAGATGGGTTTTCTGGATCATATTTATTTTCTAACAAAAGTTTTCCTGAGCTATACACAGTTTCTTGTGGAGATATGATGTCTTCTTCAAGAGCTGCTAACGCAAAAAATGGTTTTACTGTTGATCCTGGGGTAAAAAGCCCCGATATACTTCTATACAAACCATAATCGGGGATTTTATTTATATTTTTATTTACATAATCCGCATTTACCAAAATCTCGCCGGTGTTTATATCCATAATTATAGCGGTTGCAGATTTAAACCCAAATTTATTTGCATTCTTTTTAATGTTTTCATACACACTTTTTTGCATCACCGAATCAATGGTTAATTGTATATCTTCTCCATCTTTTGCTTCGTCTACAAAATGTGTTAATTTTTTCTGTTTTTCTGCAAAATTTTGGTTAACAAAAAAACCATTTTCACCTTTTAGATAATTATCAAATCTTTTTTCGATTCCATATAATCCCTCTATATCTGAAACATAATAATTTCCGTTTCCATCTTTTTTGGGATATCTAACATCACCTAATATAAAAAGATTTTCTTCATAATACTTCCGTATACCATAATCCCTGTCATCCGTATCCTCATTGTATGCCAAAATTTTACCATTTCTATCTAAAATCAAACCCCTGTTCGCAAAAAGTATTTTTCTGTTTGAAATATTTTTAATTGATTGTTTTCTATAATCACTGTGACCACTTATTTGTATATTTGCAATCTTGATTAAAAAAATACACAAAATCAAAGCAAACACAGAAAAAATAATAAAATAATTTTTTTTAGACAACTGGACTGTTATTTTTGAATCAGCTGTTGTAGTTTTCAAAGATTCAATTTTTCTATGTTTAATCACTTCGTGTAGTTGAAATTTTGAATCTTGTTTTCTTATAGGTCTTTTTTTCATAACTAAAATTTTTTAAATTTAATTTTTTTGTTTATATACAATACAACAATTGAAATTACAGTGATATATGTAAAAAAGAAGGATTGAAATAACCCAGATGCAACTGGTGTTATTAATGAATCTACAAAAACAGAAAAAATCAATACCACTGGTCCAAACTGAATCAGAGTAAATAAAAAAATAAATGGGATTAAGTACCACTTATTTAGAAAAATAAAGACAACTAAAAACAAACAAAATAGAAAGGAAAAATTAAATTTCATCACCGCTTATTATAACCTTACTTATGTGTAAAGGATTTGCTAATAATGAAGCATAGACATTTGAAAAAATAGATTTGTCTGTATAATCCACACCAACAACTCTACCTACTATAAAATTTTCTATGTACAAAGGATCTCCTTCAATAACAGTTATATTTTTTGGTACTTCTAGTTTTAAGCCGCCTCCTCCAGTGCTTACAGCAGACACAACAAAGTCATTTATTTCATATTCCACATTTACTTCTGGAGAACTCCATAAAGTAACCTCCGATCGATCTTTCCACACAGCCGTTATATATCCAATATAATTATCATATTTATCAAACACTTTTTGAGATTTTTTAATACCAGAGATGTAGCCTTTGTTTACTATTAAATTATCATAATCAATTTTTGGAGGTCTTAGTAACACATTAGCCAAAACTCCAGATATTTTTATCTTTTTGAAAGAATCAATGGTTTTTAATTCTTCTTTTAAAACAAAATTTTGTTTTTTTAGTTCTTCATTTTCTATTGTTAATGACTTAAAAGATGATTCATTGTATGTTTCATTTAACATAACTCCAATGTTCCACAGAGGGTTTATTAGCCTAAATGAAACATATGAGAATGTTTTAGGAAACAAAATATAAAATACAATAAGAAATATTGATAAATAAACACACGCCGATTTAATTTTATTATTCATTAAACCTCTTCTTCCTCTATTTTTTTCCAATTTCCTGTAACCTCTTCAACAAAAAAATGTGAATATTTTTTTGGATTTCTTGCAATTTTTATTGTCCCCTCAACCACAGCCTTTATTGGGTTTTCTGGAACAGTTATGTTTATTCCTATGACATCTGATAGTTTTTTTGCAAAACCAGGAATCAATGCACCACCTCCTACTAGATATGTTCCAGAAAGGACAAGGTCTCCAGCAATTTCTGTTGGCAATTGTTTTACAAATTCTTTAACCGAAATTATTATGTCTTTAAGAGGTTTTTCTATAAAAGAAAAAATGTCTTTTGATTCTACTAATATTGATATTGGCAATCCAGAAGATGTGTCTATACCGTGTACTCTAAATTTTGTTTTTGTATCTTTTTGTTCAGAAAAAACAGACACCTTTAAAATTTCTGCGGTCCTTAATCCTATGTTTATGTTTTTTTCTGTTTTCATCTTTTTTTGTATATACTCATTACACTTATCTCCAGCTACAGTTAGACTTGATGAAGCAACTATCCCGTTTGATGCGAGCACGACAGTGTCACTTGTACCACCACCAATATCAACAATCATATGAGCTCTTTCTTTTTCAATAGGTAATTCCAACCCCAAAGCAGCAGCTATCGGCTCATAAACAATGTATACTTCCCTTGCACCTGCATTCATCACTGCATCTTTTACTGATTCAGCATCCATAATTCCTATATCAGATGGTACACCAACTACAACAACAGGTGATAAAATCTTTGGAGAAATTTCTTCTGCTTTGTTTAAGAAATTTTTTATAAACTGTTCTGATACCTCAAAATCTGCTATTACACCATTTTTCATTGGGTGAACAACTTCCAAATGCTCTGGTGTCCTTCCGAGCATCTCGTGAGCCTTTCTTCCTATTATTTCTATTATTTTAGTTTTTTTGTTTAAAATAACATAACTAGGTTCACTAAAAATAATCCCCTTACCATCCAAATATACACAGGTTGTTGCTGTTCCAAAATCTATCCCTATTTTATTTGATAAAAGAGAAAAAAAATTTTTTTTTGGTTTTGTGTTTTTTCTCAATTTTTTAGCCATATTATTTACTATAATATCATTTTTTAATGATTGAATCACTTATTATATTACCGTCACTTATTTCTATTATTCGGTCTGCCCCTTGTGCATATTTTAGCTCATGTGTAATCATAATAATTGTCATTTTTAACTCATCTGATATTTTTTTCAGTTCCCCCATTATTTTTTCTGAAGTTACGTGATCCAAGTTTGCCGTTGGCTCATCTGCAAAAACGATTGATGGTTTGCCAACAATGGCCCTTGATATTGCAACTCTTTGTTTTTCTCCACCTGATATCTCACTTGGATACCTATTAATCATACTACCTAAACCAACTTTGGTTAAAATCTCTTTTGACATCTCTTCAGCTTTTTTGTTTGAAATGCCTTTTGCAAGTAGTGATAATTTAACATTCTCCAACACATTCAATTCTTTTATTAGTGCAGAATCTTGAAATATATACCCAAAATTATTTAACCTAAATTTTGCTTGTTCTTTAATATTTAGACCAGAAGTATCTTTTCCAAAAATACTTATGCTGCCGGATGTAGGTACATCAAGTAAACTCATTTGATAAACTAATGTACTTTTTCCAGCTCCTGATTCACCTATAATAGACAAGAACTGTCCTTTAGGAACATCAAGATTAATTTCATTTAAGATTTTTTTAAAATTATCACCATCTTTAAATGATTTAACTAAATTTCTTACTTGTAAAATATTTTCCATATTACCTTCCTAAAATTGTATTAAGTGTGTTTCTTTTGGTAATTAAATAAGGGGGTAAAAAACCAGCAAAAATTGACATCACAAAAAGTAAAAAGATTTTTGTGATCAAACCCGGAAGAGTCACATACAATATACCATCACTAAACGGAAAGTTGATTGGATTTGCATCAAAGTATGGTATCAACAAAAACACAAGAATCAAAACACCAACAGCTATACCAACAAAAGTGTACATAAATGACAAAAACATATAAGATAATTTTATCGTCAAAGGAGATATACCTATTCCTTTTAATATGCCAATCTGTCTCTGTTTTGTTATTACTGATATGAAAATAACAATAAACAACATAACAGTTACAACCACTATACTTATAGTTCCAAGTGCATTTGAAAGTAATACAAATGTTTTTCTTATATTACCAAGGTATTTTCCTATACTTTCTTCTGTTGATCTGACATTTATAAGTGTGCTATCAGTAGATGCTTTTATCGAATCAATAACCACAGCAGGTTCTACATTGTTTGCTATCCTGACTCCTACATTATCCGGTCCTAATAGAACACCTTGCCCCAGAATCCCTCTAAGTTCCCTACTTGGAATAAGTATCCCATAGTCATATTCTTGTTGTTTTGAATTAATAATACCAATAACTTGAAATTTTTGTGGGGCGTAGGTTTTGTCCCCAAACTTTATTTCTATAATTTCCCCAGGTCTAACATCACCAAGAACTCTTTCGTCAGTAAACAATTCCTCATCTGCTTTTGCAGTTAACCTATTTCCTAAAATTACAGAATTTACATCACTATCTATAAACCACCTACCGTCTATTATTTTTTTATCCAGCCCAAAAAAATCTTTTTCTTTTTTAAAATCTATTCCGGTTACAGCTGCATATATATCGACATCAACCTCACCGGCTCTTCTGTATATAGAAGTTTTGTAATCTTTATACAACCTTGCATTAGAAACATATCGTGGTGCGTACCCTTTTATATTTTTATTATTATCTAATACACTAAAAAGTTCATTATATTTCTTGATATATTGGTTTTGTTTTGTTGGTGTTATAAACACTTCCCCGGTACGCAACTCTTTTATTCCCAAAACACTTCCTTCTATTAGCCCCACCAAAAGACCAGATACAACAACTAAATTAAGAAAAGTTAAAGCAATCACTAGAATTATTAAACTGCTCGTCCATTTGGAAAATCTGGAAAAGTACTTAGTTGCTAAAAACCAAGCAGTATAAACAATATTAAACATATTTATTTAATATCTTTGTGTTTGTTTGGGTTTACTACGACTATATCTCCTGCATGTATACCAGAACTTATGATTACATCAGATGAAACAATATCTGAAACTCTAATTTTTGTTTTTGTTAATTTTCCTGTCATAAAATCTTTTACAAAAACATAACTGATGTTTTTTGAATCTTTAAAAACAGATGATTGTGGTACATATAATACGTTGTCATAGGACTTTTTGCTTATTTTTACATCAACACCAAACCCTGTTTTAATATCTAGATTATTTGTGTCAAAATCAACAGTAACTACATACACAGAAATATTGTTTTTTATTTTTTCTTGCAGCGATATATCTGAAATTACTCCATCGTAGTCTCCTTTAAAAGCATTGAAATTAATTACCACTTTATCATTTACATCCAAATCGTCGATATCAAGTTCTGAAACATCTACCTCTATTTGATAATCATTTTTTGTAAACACTCTACCAACATATGTGTGTGAAGCGATGTTTTGACCAACTGTCAAATCTAATTCTGATATTGTTCCATTTACAGTTGATCTAATTATTGTTTTTTCTAAATCTGCATTTATCCTATCTATATCCACCTCTCTCGAAAGTATATATAATTCTTGTGTTTTGATTTTGCTTTTAATCTCTTCTACAACATTATTAAAGTCACTGAACCCTTTACTGACATTACTAAGTTCTAATATCACATTGTCTCTTTTCTCGACAACATTTTTCCTTGCAGATGATGTCACAAGATAAACTCTATTTAGCAGCTCTTGATCTGAATCATCTATTGCAACAAGTTCTTCTGATAAATCAAGTATTATTTTTTGCAAATAGTTATGTATCACATATATGTCATGTAAGACACCATTTACATTTGATATGAAGAATTCTGCTGTGATAGAGTCAATATCTACTGTATTAAAGGCGTATTGATCCCAAGAATCCAATATATACTGGATTTCTTTCCTATCAGACTCAAGATTTTCTTTTGCTTTATAACTTATATTGTATTTAAAATGTGGACTTCTTGTTCTCGCGTTTGAAAAAAGACTGTCTAATTCTAAGAAAACAGCTTGTTTTGTATCATTTAAAATGTCGTCAAGTTCTATAATAGACTGATCTATCACTTTTCTTGCATTTGCTGAGATTACTGTAAACCGTTTCTGTGCCGACACCGCTTCTGTCTTTTGTGGACCACCTTTTATATCTTCTAATTTACTTTTTTCAATTTCCAATGCAACATATGCCTTTGCCATATCGGCATTCAAATCATCGTTATTTAAATACGCAATTACTTCATTTACCAAAACCTTATCACCTTCTTTTTTTAGCACAGATGCCACAACACCGTTTGTTTGGAAAGAAAGTATGCGGTCAGAATCAGAAACAACAGTTCCATAAACAGTCAAAACATCTTCTATATCTTTTCTCTCTACTATGTGCCGTGTTTCAATTGCGTTTGATTGTATGTATACAACAAAATACCAATAAGCTACACCAAAAAATGCAATAAGTACTAAAACTGCCAAAACCCATTTAATTAAAATTTTTATCCACATAATAATATGTATATATTATATACCAATGTCGTTTTTTGTCACATATACAAGCAAAAAAACTATAAACAAAAGACTAAAAACGGTTAATATGTTTTTTATGTTGTTTGGTATTTTAAACCTAAAAATTGATTCTATGCAGAGTATACATATCAAACCTCCATCAAGTATTGGTAATGGAATCAAATTAAACAAAGCCAAACTTATAGACAACAGTCCTAAGAAAAAAATAAAACTAACAAATCCGACAGAGGCTGCATTAGCTGAGTATTCAGCAATTTTTATTGGACCACCAAAGGACTGTTTTATAGTTTCAGAATTTTTTGCTGTGATAGCGTTACCAATTGTGCTAAAAAAACTTTTTGTGGCATTAAACATAAACTGTGAGGAATAAAAAAAGGAATTTTTTAAATTTGCTTGTATGTACTGTGTTTCTATTACTCCAAAGTTTTTTTCTTTTAATATAATTGAGTTATCCAATTTAAAAGATAGTTTTTCACCCTCTCTTAATACATTTATTTTTAATACGTCGGTGCTCTCATTGTTTAAATATTGTGTGAATTCATCAAAATTACCAAATAGTTCTATTCTGTCTCCAACACGCAAACCAATGCTTTCTGAATATTCAGAAAGATAAGATATATACAACCTTTCTTCTCCTCCATCGACAAACTGAGAGACACCTTTTGGAAAATAAAACCCAATTAAAAAAACACATATAAACGTAAAAAAAGCAAAAACTATATTAAAAATAACTCCGCCACTTAAAATTAACAATTTTTTTGGAAAATTTTGTTGCAAAAACCCGTTTTTTAAGTCTTTTTCATCCTCCCTCATCCCTACTATATCAACAAAACCACCTAAAGGCACAGCGCCGAGTGTGTATTGTGTATCTTTATATTTTTTAGAGAAAATTTTTGGTCTAAACCCGATAGAAAACTCTCTGACTGTCACACCAAAAACTTTAGCAAACAAAAAATGTCCCAACTCATGAGTAAGCACAAGTATAAAAACTACCACTAAAAACCAAAAAAGAGTTTCAAACAACATAGCAATGATTGTTATAAAGAGAGTGTTTGAATTTTTTTATCACACCTTTCTTGAAGTTTGCTAATAAAATTATCTATTTTTTTTTGCAAATCTTGTTTTGCTTTGTAGTGATCATCTTTTGACATTCCTTCTTTTTCCATTATTTTAATTTCATTTATAATTTTTTCTCTGTGTGGTTTGATTTTATTTTTAGCATCCTCAAATTTTTGTTTTGCCATTTTTTGTAACTCTATTCTATTTTCTTCTGTCATTGGAGGAAATGTTACTCTGACTCCCGAATCAAAAGATGAAACTGATAGACCTAGCTTTGCACTTGTTATTGCTTGCTCTATTATTTTTGTTTGATTTACATCATAAGGAGATATAATAAGAGACTTTGCACCTTCTATATTTATGGTTGATATTTGTTGTAGTGGCACTTTTGTACCATACACATCTACCATAACTACATTTAATACAGAAGGAATTGCTTGTCCTTCATTTATACTCATATAACTATCTACGAGATTTGATTCAATACCCTCTATTTGCTTGTCTAAAGTTAAAAATAAATCTTTTGTATTCTGCATATATAAACAAACTACCACACAAATGCTAACAAAAACAAGATATTTTTATTGATGGTATTTTTATTAAGCATGACTCTATTTTGATATATAGCATCAAATACAGTTTTAGCGTTTTCCTGACTTATTCCAATTTTATGTATTTTGCTATGTAAATATATCTCTAAATTATCTAGGAAACCTCTTATTCCGTTTCTGTGTCCGTCCTCTTTTGATTTTTGATATATGTTTTCTATATACTCAAGTTTGTTTGCTGTTGAAAGACCAACAAAATCTATAATTTTTTGTTTTTCTGAGTTTGTCATAGTTTTATCATCTTTTATTACAGTACACCTAGACAAAAGTGTGTCTATTAAAATTTCTTTTGTTGGAACTACTAAATAAAAATGAGTGGTTGTTCTGGCGTCCTCAAAAAGTTTTAAAAGTGCATTTTGTGCATAGATGTTTATTTGTTTTACTTTAATAAAAATTCTTTGTGATGGGTTTTTAAAATTTTGTATTGCAAGCTCTATCAAACTTCTTGAATCACTTACTAAAAAACTATCTTTGTTGAATTCTATAGAATCCTCTGGTATAGAAAATTTTTCTAAATTTTTGGTTACTATTATATATGTATTATCCTTTGGATAATCAATAGAATCTTGTATCTTTTCAATCATTTTTATTTTGAATCGCCCGGGGTATCTAAGTTTGGTTCATACTCGATACTTTGTACCTTTGCGGATAAATCTTCTGGACCACAATGTAAATTAGTTTCAATTTCTACCAATACTTCTATGGAAAGGTTTTGGAAATCTTTAGTTTCGTCTTTAATTGATTCACTAAATATCTCTTCTATATTTTTATATATTTCCGCCCTATCTTCTGCTTTTATTTTTTTACCATCATTTTCTAATCTTGATTCTACATATAACGCAATGTATTCTTTTGGTGTTTTGTTTTTTACCTCAAGTGGTAAGTCACATCCTGTTATATTTGCTAAGACTCGTATTGGTGTGACACCTCGACATACTCGCGGATCGTTTTTGAATTTCCATGTAGGATAGTTGTTTATTTTTTCATCCTTACATACTTGTGTTGTGTCTTTTGCATCTTTTGTAGAACACTCAATATAGTTATAGTTGTTTTTCCTGTTACCGAGCAAATCTTTTTGTCTCCCACAGTGAGGACACCAAAAAGCACCATAGAATTGTGAACCATTGTTTTTTATGCACTGTATCACATTGTTTTTGTCTGCTATCACAGGGTCTTCTTTATAAGTCAAAAGGAGTAAAACAACTCCTCCTAGGATTATTACGAATATTGCGATATTAAAAAATTTCTTTTGATACATACTTTTATTGTTTAGATAATAACATACTTTTGTATCTGTCTATGTGTTCTGATAGATACCCAAGCCCCTCTATTACTGAGTATTCTGGGTCTTCTGTAATGGATGCTGGTATTCGTAGGTATTTTTTTACAAATTTATCTATGTTTTTTAGTTTTGACAACCCCCCTGTCAAAACAATCCCATTATCAATAATATCCGAAGAAAGTTCTGGTGGGGTTTTTTGTAAAACTTCTACCATTGCATCTATGATGTTTTTCAAAAATGGAAATATTGGCTCTACTAATTCGTTTGTGCTTACTTTTATTGTATGTGGCAATCCTGTTGTTGTTTTGCTTCCTTTTACATTTATCGTCAATTCTTTTGTAACTGGAATAGCAGAACATATTGACTTTTTGATTTTCTCGGCTGTTTTTTTACCTATGTTTAATTTGTGTTTGTCTAATATATATTTAACAATTGCATAGTCTATGTTGTCACCGGATGTTTGTATAGATATTGCTTCTACTATTCCACCCAAAGATATCACAGCAATATCTGAAATACCAGCACCAAGATTTGCGATCATGTGTCCTTTTAAATCATCTATTGCAAGCCCAGCACCTAGAGCCGCCGCAACAGTGTTTGGCACTGGGTATACTTCTTTAGCTCCAGCTCTTTTGATACTTTCTATCAGTGCTCTTTTTTGTGTTGAAGTTATGTTTGTTGGTCTTGAAACAACAACTATCGGTTTAAATAAAAATGACTTTATACCCATAGCTTTTGAAATTAAAAGGTGTACAATCGCCTCAACCACTCGGTTGTCTGTTATCACACCATCTTTCATTGGATAGTGTACTGATATCTCGTCTGGGGTTTTGCCACACATTTCTTTTGCTTTGTACCCTACAGCTTTGATTTTGTTTTCATTTGTAACTGCTAAAACAGTAGGTTCTCTAAGCAGTACACCCTTACCCTGCAGATATATGGTCGTATATTCTGTTCCCAAATCTATTGATAAAATTTTATTGAATGTTGGCATTTTACTTTACTATAACACATTGATAATGTCATACTTTTTATATGGTAAGTGAACATATAAACAAATCTATTGGTCGTTTTATACGGGGAGAAAAAAAGAAACCTTCGTCTGAACGAGCGTATTTTTTACAGAAAATATGTGAAAACATCTTTGCAGATCAAAAGCAGTTTAAAAAAATACTCGGTGCGACCAAATTATTCACTGTTGATGAAATCAGAGATATATATGACAAGGCATATAGTTGGAAAACAAATCCTCCAGCACTTTTTTGGAAACTTTTAAAAGAAAAAAATGAGGAAATTAAAAAAGAAATGAAAGAAGAGGAAAAACTAGGAAAAGATCTTGAAAAAGAAAACTTTGACAGTAGTAATTAGTACAGAAGGATTATTCTGTGCTTTGTAGTTTTTGTTGCAAGTAATCTATAATGGCGTCGCTCTCATACATAGATATTTCTCCGTCTACCAAGTATGGCACTTGTCCTTTTCCACCAAGACTAATCAACTCTTCTTTTGTCTTTTCATCTTCTATGTTTTTGTTTGTAAACTCTATCTTGTTGTCCTCCATAAAAAACAAAACTTTTTTACAAAATGGACATTGTGGTAATGTATATAATATAATCATTAATATCATTATACAACAAAAAGAATAGTGGTATGATTGTAATATTCTGCGGTAGCTCAGTTGGTAGAGCAATCGGCTG
>JABAAK010000059.1 GCA_014238775.1 Candidatus Paceibacter sp.
CAATCAAGCACAAAATAAAAGTGACTTTGTTTATATTTTCTCCAAACTCCACCATCTTATTTTAAATATTTTTCTACTGAATACAATATGCCGTCATAGTCGATCTTGTGCTTTTTGAATAAATCTTTTGGAGTACCTGACTCTCCAAACACATCATCTACACCTAAACGCAACACTTGCCTTGGACAAGCTTCTGATAAAACTTCACATATAGCAGAACCCAGTCCTCCTATTTTTTGATGCTCTTCTACGGTAACTATTTTTTCTGATTTCTTTGCACACTCTATCACAGTTTTAATATCTAGTGGTTTTATTGTAGGTACGTTTACTACAGATATTTTTTTACCTTTTTCGGTTAAAGTCTTTGCTACTTTCAAAACATTAAACAAAATATCCCCACAAGAAAAAATAGTAACTTCCGGTTTTTCACACAACCATACTGGATAAGCTTCTCCTATTTCAAAAGGAGTGTTCTCTGTTGTTATGAGAGGAGTTTTTTCTCTTGCAAGTCTTATATATACCGGTCCATCGTGCTCTGCTGCTTTTATAGTAGCTTTTCTCGCTGCCTCTGAATCTGAAGGGACAAGTATCGTCATATTTGGTATCACCCTTGTTATAGCAATATCTTCCAATGCTTGGTGTGTAGCGCCATCAGGACCAACAGACACACCAGAGTGTGATCCGACTATTTTTGCATTTACCTCGTTGTAGCAAATAGTAGTTCTTATTTGTTCCCAGTTTCTACCAGGAGAAAACATAGCATAAGAAGAAAAAAATGGAATCTTTCCCATAGCTGCCATACCAGATGCCACAGATGCCATTGATTGTTCGGTTACACCCACTTGTACAAATCTCTCTGGAAAATTTTTTGCAAACAGGTGTGTGCTTGTACTTTCTGTTAAATCAGCACACAGTGCAACTATGTTTTTATTTTTTTCTCCGGCTTCTAAAAGCCCTTTCCCATAACCAACTCTAGTAGCTTCCTCTTTAATTTCTTTTGCAAAAATATCTTTTATAAAATGTGAATCTTTGTTTAGCATATTATTTTTTGTTTAAGTTTTTTATTTTTTCTTCAATCTCCCCTCTGACCTCTTTTAGTTCTTTTAGAGCTACTTCTCTTTGCTTGTCTTTTTTAACTAAATCTTCCGGACCTTTTCCTGGAGGTGCTCCATGCCATCTATAATCCCTTTGAAAAGACCTTACACCTTTACTTGGTATTGTGTGGGCTATTATAACTATTGGTTTCTCTGATATTGATTGTGCATCCAAAAAAGCCTGATACATCCCCCTAATGTTGTGTCCATCCATTTCTATAACATGCCAATTAAAAGCCAAAAATTTTTCTCTTAGTGGTTCAAGTGGCAAAATGTCTTCTGTGTTCCCGTCTATTTGTATGTTGTTTCTGTCAATCACTGCAACAAGATTGTGCAGTCTTTTTTTACCTGCAAGCATAATAGCCTCCCAATTTTGACCTTCGTTTAATTCTCCATCACCGAGCAAACAATAAAAAAACTTGTTTGATGTTTCTCCAAAATCTATTTCCTCTGCTATTGCCATACCCACTGCTTGTGAAAGCCCAGAACCTAATGGTCCAGAAGATGTCTCAAGTCCAGGCAAGGCTGTTCTGTGTGGGTGACCTTGTAATCTAGATCCAAACTTTCTTAATGTCATTAATTCTTTTACAGGAAAATATCCTGCGTGTGCCATAGTAGCGTACAGTACAGGAGCGATGTGTCCGTTTGAAAGTATCAACCTATCTCTGTCTTCCTTGTCAGGATTTTTAGGATCATGATTCATAACTGCAAAGTACAATGTGGTGAATACATCCGCCATACCTAATGAACCTGCTGTGTGCCCTGATCCAGCCTCTGAAAGTGATTCAATTATAGAAACCCGTATATCATTCGCCTTTAGTTCTAATTCTGCTATTTTTTTGTCTGTTAGTGAAATCATTACTTTTATTATAGCAAATTATAATCTTTACTTTGAATTATATTTTCTAACTCCCTCTTGTTTTCTTCTATATCTCCACTTAGCAACGCTGAGCCTATAGAAAAAGTATCTGTGCCCGCTTTCACAAGACTTTCAAGAGTATCTTTGTTTACTGATCCGTCAACATTTACTTCTAGTGTTGGGTATTTGTGCTTTATATTTGAGACCAACTCTAAAACTCTTTTATCAAAAGGTCTGCCTTGCACACCTACCTGATCAATACCCATACACTGCACTCCGATTATCAAATCTATCGTTTTGTCTACTGTTTCTATGGTGTCATTTGGTAGTAGAGCAATACTTACATTCATACCCATGCTTTTTATATTTTTAATATCTTCTATGTAGGTTAATGAAGCTGCTGTGTGTAAAATATATTTTTTTGCTCCTTTGTTTTTCCAAAACCGAGCGGCGCTTACATGTTCTGTTGTCATACCATCTATCTCAAAGTCTATTCCAAATTCTGTTATCTCTTTTATATCAAAATCTTCACCCATCACACCAGGTTCTTTGTATGGGAACGTAGTGTTCGCAACATACACACCATCAACTATGTCTATTTGGACCAGATTAAAATACGGCTTAACTTTTTTTAACTTACTTACAACACCTCTTAAATTTTTTTCCAATATTGCTGGTATTATCCTTGTCATATTATTTATCGATTTTTTTAATTCTTCTTGTGTGTCTTTCCTCATCTTCAAATTCAGTAGACAAAAACAATTCTACAGCCTCCATTGCATGATCTTTTGATACAAACCGTGCTCCTATAGAAACAATGTTTGCGTCATTGTGTTTTCTTCCGAGAGTTATTAGATTTAAATTTTCGGTGTTATAGACTATCGCCCTAACACCTTTTACTCTGTTTGCTACTATTGCTTCACCTTGACCAGATCCACCTATCACGATACCAGCATCTACTTTTTTATCTTCGACCATCTGTGCTGTTGGCCTAATAAAATCCGGATAATCATCTAACTCCTCATAAGAAAAAGCTCCACAATCATTAACCTGAAAACCTTTTTTGATTAATTCTTTTTTTAAAAATTCTTTTAGTTCATACCCTGCATGATCTGCCCCTATTGAAATTTTTTTCATCTATATTTTTATTGATTTAATGTGTCTGAGTAAAGAATTTGTGTATCCTATTTCATTATCATACCAAGACATCACTTTTACCAAGTTGCCATCAACTACTCTAGTCATATCCAAATCTATAGTAGAAACAAACGTTGAACCTATTATATCGCTTGAAACTATTGGGTTATTTGTTGCTGTGAATAGTCCTTTGTATTTTTCTTTTTTTGCAGCGTCCATAAATATCTGGTTTATTTCTTCTTTTGTGGTGTTTCTTTTGGATATGAAAGTTATATCTGCTATGGACCCAGAAGGAACAGGCACACGAAGTGAAATGCCATCAAACTTGTCTTTCAAATAGTCTAAAACTTTTGCAGTTGATTTAGCTGCACCGGTTGATGAAGGTATGATGTTTTGTGCTGCTGCACGCCCTAATCTTGGGTTTTTATTTACTTTTGTATCTACTATCTTTTGTGTTGAGGTGTACGCGTGTACTGTGTTTAAAATTGCTTTTTCTACACCCACCGTTTCATTTAATATCACAAGTGGTATACCTATAGAGTTTGTGGTGCAGGATGCATTTGATGTGATATCAGAAGTTTTTTCTTCGTCTTCATTTATACCAACAAGAATTGTATCAGCTTTCATTTGAGCATCTTCTTTATCTTTCGACGGAGCAGAAATAACAACTTTTTTTGCGCCGGCATCAATGTGTGCTTTTGATTTCTCATATGATGTAAATGCTCCTGTGCAGTCTACCACTATGTCTACACCTAAATCTCCCCAAGGTAATTTACTCGGATCTCTTTCGGCTAACCATTTAATATCTTTTCCATTTACAGTTATTTCTTGATCGTTTTTTTGTTTTATATCTCCATTAAACTTTCCTCTTGTTGTGTCATACAAAACAGTATATATAGAATTTTGAATATTTTCCCCTCCGTTTATCGCCACAAGTTCCAAATCTTTTTCTTTTATTATGAGTTCAAATATTGCTGTGCCTATCCTTCCGAATCCGTTTATTGCAATTTTTTTCATATATATATTATATGGTTGTTTTTAGTAAACCTAAACTAGGTTTTGCAAAAATGTTTATTGATGAGATTGTTTGTTTTGGTTTTCTATCTTGTTTTTTGAGCTTACTTGGTTTGTGGTAAACATAACACCAAAAATGACTATAAAAACCATTGAAAGGTAAACAAAAAATTTTCTATTTTTTTCAAAAAATTCCATATTCTTTTTTTATACATATATTATAACATGAGGTGTGTTTATCCTTGATTTAGTGTATTATCTGTATATAGGCCGGAGTGGCGAAATTGGTAGACGCGCTAGTCTTAGGAACTAGTAGAGCAATCTGTGGAGGTTCAAGTCCTCTCTCCGGCACAATTTTTATTGCACAATGCACGATATAGACTATTTTATATTTATATAAAAAACAAACACCTTTTAGGTGTTTTTTAAATATTATAAAGAAAGATCGAGGGAGCTCTCA
>JABAAK010000060.1 GCA_014238775.1 Candidatus Paceibacter sp.
AAGTTATTTCCATGAAAATATAAAAGGAAAATACGAATACAAAGAAATCACTTAAATCCATCTCCACCCAAAACACCCCGGACATCACAATAACAAACTCCGACCCACCCGACTTCCTGATAAACGGCCAAATCGTGGGTATTATTTAGTGAGTGGTAGAATAGAGAGAGTATAATACTAATATCATGCTTAAGAAAAAACCAATAGCTATTGATTTATTTTGTGGTGTTGGAGGAACAACAGAAGGGTTAAACAAAGCTGGATTTAATATAATTGGTGCCATTGATAATGATAATGTTGCAGTGGATGGGTTTAAGCTAAACCATAAACATACAAATGTTTTATTGGCAGACATAACTAAAGTAAAACCAAAAGTGTTCGCTAATAAACTTGGTATACGGGCAGGGTCTTTGGATTTACTAGCTGGATGTCCTCCTTGCCAAGGTTTTTCAAGATTAAAAGCAAAATTTAGTAAAGTACAATCTAAAGACAAAAGAAATGATTTAGTTTTAGAATATATTCGCTTTGTAAAAGAATTAAAACCAAAATCTATATTATTAGAAAATGTTCCAGGTTTAAAAACTGACAGAAGATTCAGTAAAATAAAATTAGAGTTAGAAAAATTAGGATATAATTTGGATTATGGAATACTTGATGCGGCAAATTATGGTGTACCACAAAGACGCAAAAGATTTATTTTAATCGGCAGCAGAATCAAAAAAGTTAAATTATCAAACACAACACGAATCAAAAAGACAGTCTCAAATGCATTTGCAGGTATGAAAAAAGCAGGAAACAGTGGTGATTGGATGCACGACACATTGGTTGAATATAGGAAAGATGTTTTAAATATTATTAAAAGAATACCAAAAAATGGTGGATCCAGATCTGATTTACCATATAAATATCAATTACCTTCACGGAAAAAACAAAGTAAGTTTAATGATGTTTATTCTAGGATGCATTGGAACAAACCTGCTCCAACTATAACTGGTGGTTGCACAAGTGCTTCAAAAGGTAGGTTTATCCATCCAACTGAAAATAGGGCAATCACACTGAGAGAGGCTGCAATCTTACAAGGATTTAGAAAATCATATAAATTTCCTAAAAACACCAATAGACAAAATTTAGCCAGGCTTATTGGAAATGCATTTCCACCACAATTTACTAAGGCACACGCAAAAGTGTTTATAAAATATTAATATGAACAGAAAGATAGATGATTTTAAACCAAAAATGAATTTTCATGCACAGGTTGTGCAAGACCTTGGAGAAAATTTATACTCTGACTTACCAGCTGTTTTGTCTGAATTGATTGCAAATTCACTTGATGCTAAAGCAAAAAAAATTTCTGTGATTATAAAAAATAAAGCAAATAATAAAGGTGTAGATTATATTGAAATTATAGACAACGGTATTGGAATGTCACCAGAAGAAATAACAAGCAAGTTTTTATTAGTTGGGAGAAAAAGAAGAAAGGACTCTCCTTCTAAACAAAAGGTTATAGGTAAAAAAGGTCTTGGAAAACTGTCTGTTTTTGGAATCGCAGAACAGATAATAGTTAAAACTGCAAATGGCAAATTTGCTTCAGAAATAAAGATGGATATAAATGAAATTAAAAAAGTACGACCCAGTGAAGATTATTACGCCGAAGTTTTGCAGAAGCCTAAAAAAAGTAAAAAATTAGGAACCTCTATAAGGTTAGAAAATATTTTAAAAAAATCTGGTATAAACTTAGAAAAAATCTCAACAAGCATATCCAGATATTTTATATTTAGAGATGATACAAATGTACATATAAAAGTAAACAACAAAAAACAAAAAATAACTCCTGAACTTAGATATAAAGATATAAATAAGGAATTTGAATGGATTATACCAAAGGATATAAAGGATAAAAACTTACGTAATTTTTTTCAAAAAAACAAAATTAAAGGGACTGTTTTTAGTACTGTGCACCCAATTGCCTTTGCTAAAGAAATAAGAGGGATCACTCTTTTAGCTAGAGGAAAAATGATAAATGCACCTGAATATTTTATTGAAAGACCAAATGATTTATTTTATTCCTATATAACTGGCTATTTATCAGTTGATTTTTTGGATGATTTTGAAAATGTTGATTTGATATCTACTGACAGGCAATCTGTTTTATGGAACAAAAAAGAGACAACAGAACTTAAAGAAAACTTAGAAAAACTAATAAGACATCTTCAGCCGATATGGAGAAGGTTAAGAAAAAGAAAAAAAAGAGAAAGAATCAAACAAGACACAGGTTTTGATATAGAAGATATGTACAAAAACTTTAAAGCCAATAAAGACATACCAGAAACTATAGAAGAAATTCTTGACACTGTTACTGCACCAGACTTACAAGCTAAGATTGTTAGAAAAATACACAAGTCATTTGGTTCTTATCCTGAACTACATTTAAGAAATTTACACTCTGATTTACAAGAAAAAGTAAAAGAAGAATATAGAAAAGAAGAATATTATCATGCTGTAAAAGAAGGAGCTATTGCTTACATAGAAAAAGTAAAGCAAAAAAGTAAAATAAGAAACAAAGGAGAATGTGAATTAATGAGAGCTGTTTTTGGATACAGGGAAGCATATTGTGACAATAGTAAAATTGTTTTTAAAAAAATTAATAAGATATTACATGTTATACCAAAAGAAGTAAATAAAAAAAAAGATTATGAAAAAAACATAGAAGAAACACAAGAAAAAATATCTGAAGGTGTGGTTAAATTTAGGAACATCGTTTCGCATGAGAACAGAAAAACCTTGGAATCTTTCTTTGGACCATTGGATTGTCTGGATATGCTTAGTACAATTTCTTATTTATGGCACAAACTAGATAGCGCAAAAAAAATAAAAACACAACAACCCTCCGCTCCATCTCCACCCAAAACACCCCCGACATCACAATAACAAACCCCGACCCACCCGACTTCCTGATAAACGGCCAAATCGTTGGTGTTATTTAGGGGTGTGATATAATAAGAACATGGACAAAAAAGAAAAACAAAGAGAAAAGTTTAAAAATGCAATTTTGTACTTTGTGCGATATTGC
>JABAAK010000078.1 GCA_014238775.1 Candidatus Paceibacter sp.
AGCCAAGCATCATTTGCTGTTGTACGGTCCAAAAAGCGAGTGCTATACTCCTCAATGCTGACAGCCTTTGGATGGTATCGTTTCATGCGCAAAGATATGCCTTGACGTATTACCCACATTGGAACTTGCGGCTTTTTTATGAAAATTTGCCTATGGCCCTCAAGGACGTATATGTAACCAGTTATGGTACTGCGTCCAAGTAACCGTGCAATGCGATGGCGTTTACGGCGTCCGTATTGTATCGCTACAAGTTTGAGAGGCATGCCCTCAACATTTCCAGGCTTTTTTACAAAGTCATGCTCGTTTGTTATCCAAGAGTGATCGTGATGATCGTACTCGTCAATGAATGTCAGTATTTGTTTTGGATCTAGTATACCCATGTTACTCGCCTGGCTGTTTTGGTGGCGTTGGTATACCGAGTCCTTGCAGATATTTAGCGAGCTGTGCTTGTAACTCTGGTGGCATTGCATCGTGTGCGGTTTTAGCGATGTTTAGACCAGTACCAGCGAGTGCTTTGGCCTTGCGCTTGCTGTGTCCGTTTATCAAGCCAGCAGCTCCAGTAAAACCAGACATGGTCATCATTGTGTACACGATGTTGAGCATGTTATCAAGTGCATCTTGTGACACGCCATAAATTGCGCCGCCCATATACATGGCGGATATCAGCATCGTTACGATAATACTACCAAGTGTTGCTTGAGAGGATGTTTTACCGCCGAGTATGCCCATGTTTTATACAAACTAGAGTCACTATTTATCTTTATGCTCGTCAAAGCGACCCTCTAGGCGTGCAACTTTGCATCCAAACTCGTCTATTTTACGGCTCTGCTCTTGCATAACCTTGCTCCCTTTGTTGAGCTCTCGTTGCATGCCCTCTAAAACGCCAGTGTGTTTTTTCATGCAGACATGATTAGAGTGCTGATCATCGCGTACAGATTTTATCTCTGCTGTTAATTCTTTGAGTGCCGATGCTTGACTCTCTCGATACTCGTGTATGTCTTGCATGAGTGCCTCATGCACGGCTTTACGTGACTTGAGTAACGGCCGTATAACATATGCGCTCATTGCGCCACCGATAACTGTCAGCGCCGTCATAATTGCGGCAATTCCCTCTACGCTTGTAACTAGGCCGTCTAACATTATACACGATCAGCCTCGTAAACTGCATCAGTGCCAGCATCGTTACCGTCTTTGTCTTTGAGATCAAATGTCACGGAGATCATGTTTGCTACAAAACGATCCATGTGTTTTAATGTACTGTCATCTTTGTTACGTACCGTTGATCCAAGCAATACGGCATCCATTTGACGTATAGAGTTGATAACAGAGTTTGCGCTAAAGGCAGCAGTCGCTGTGATGCTCATATTCCAAACCTTGTTTGCGACCTCGTCACGCTCTAGATCAGATAACGCGGCGTTTACGTTGAGCTCGCCATCAAACTTGAATTTTTCAGATATTACCTTTATCACGCTCACGATGTCCTTGACTTCAAGCGTTGCCTCTTTGTTTGCAGTAAGAGCATCGAGTATCTCCGTTATGCCACGATGATCAATGGCGAGTGCTTGCACTCGCATAGTTGCTGTAGCGTTATACAGACCATTACCACCAAAGTTAAAGACGAATATCCCCTTGTCGGCGCCTGGATGTAATACTGTGTTTATCCCATCAACGCCTGCTGTAACTGTATCGTCTGCCTCAACACATGCGACAAACTTACCAGAGATGTTAAGAACGTTGAACGCCTCAACGATCATCTTGTCTTGATCATCGGTAAACGGCAGAGTGTCAATGTCACGCGGTGGACGCTCTAATATGACAGCTCCAGGCTCAAACGGATATACGTTATTAAGCGGATCAAAGTCATCTGGCAGCCGTACTAACTTTGTGCGCAATTTACCAGTACCAAACGTTGCATCTGGATCGTTTACCTCCTCTTTGCGGAGCGGTAACACAAACACTAGATGCTGATCGTCTGGCTCAATTTCAACATACACGCCAAGTGTGCGGCCAGACGCTGTAAAGTTGGTCGGTACCTCGTTATGTAGAAATTCCAAGTTATCAATTAGCGCACGCCGACCCACTGACTCTGACGCTAGCATGCGGAGCGAGGTCTCTGATATATGCTCGATATTTGCGACTATTACGAGCTGCTCGTCTATTTTCTCGTTGAGCTCATGTATTGCCGCTGTAACATTTGCTGGAGTCTCAACGTTTACCAGTATTGCAGGCTGTGCTTGAAACGACACGTATCCTAGTGCACGCGGCGTATCATCGCCGGACACGTACATTACTGGCATTGAGACATATCTGAATGTATCAGCAGGCGAGACGGCTGGCTCGTAATTCATTACGATGGTATTGTCCTCAACTCTGTTTATGACGTGGTTACCTTTAACGCCGTTTGGATACGACAAGTCAAAGTCAGCATAGGCTGCGATCTCCTTTGCGTTATCTTGAGCTGGACTTGCGTTTTGGCCAGAGAGGTCATCAGAGTATACCAACTTGCCAGCGACTATTGAGAGCCGATCCGTAATAGGTACCCAGGGATTAACTGGTAAATCATCTGGGAGATTCTTGGATATGAAAAATGCCGCATACGTTGAATCATCAGCAGTTAGTGTCTTTGCTAGTGAGTCCATTTTGTACCGCTTTACCTTTACATCGACAGTATCGACTTTGTTGTACACTTTGACTAGAGCATCGGCATTTTGTAACGTCTCCAAAGGCTGCAGCACGCCGTTTATCTCAACGCCAAGTACATCGCCTGCTTGGTGGTCAACAAACAAGCCTGCATACTTGTCGGCTGTTTGCACGTTAATAGAGTCGCCAAAGTTATGCGAGAGTTTTGCATCCTGCTCGTTACGCAATATCAACTTGATATGAGTGCCAGTTGTAAAGCGCAGTTTGGTAAATACCAAGTTTACCTTTTTGAGCGTAATCGTGTTTATGTCATCTGTGATGTAATCAGAGGCTCGCACATACGTACCGTTCACGATATTGTATGCACGAATAAACCGCCTCACTAGGAAATTTAGGAGGTGGCTGTTTAGATCCTCAAACTCTACTTGATCAGCAAACGTTACCGTCATCACAGCGCCGTTAGAGTCAAGGCCTGCTTGCGTTATATCCCACACGCCATCGTCTAACTTCTGTTTCCAAACGGATGCGTACTCTGGGTATTGGTACGGTGTTATTACTGGATCCAGATACTCTGGCATCGTATCTGCAGCATACGTCTCGCTGTACTCGACAACGTGACCCTCTATGATGATACGGTACTTTTGGTCCTTGTCCAAGAATATCCAGTCATCAATACCATTTGAGGTAGTTTTCAGATACTTTTGTATCATGCTCTCATCAACGGCAACCTCCATTATTCTAAACGTGTATGACTCATCGTGAGCCGTCTTGAGCTCTGGCTTTACGTTGTAATTCTTGTACATGATGCCGTTTACTGTATACGACATGTTACCTCGCACAGAGGTACCAGCGCCAAGCGTGAGCGCTCCGTTTATGACGGCCGCTGTAATCTTTGTGCCTTTTTGGAGTACGCCTTGTGCTCCAAGATATATCGTAAACTTGCCATCGGCTATGTCGCATTGTACTGGATTTGCATTATCCTCGGCGACAGTTACAATACTGTATCCAGGCGCAAGAGTCAGAGTGTTACCATCGGCAGCAATTGGATCAGACTTGTATCTTGCCAAAAATCCTATATCGTCATTCTCAACGATGTAATACCGCATGGCATCATAGAGGTCATCGTACGTCTCAATGTGTGTCATTGCTGCAACCTCGGCGTACGTCTTTGTAACCGTCAAGTCTGGCAGCATGTTTACCGTCTCTTGCTTTACAATACCATCGGACCGCATGATGACTTGTTTTGCGATCAACGTGTACCCATATGCACGAGTGTACCAGGGATGCCTGTCTGTCATAGGATCCTCTGTACGTCTAGAGTTCTTTTGGCCGACTTCAAGATTTGGGTTACCGTTTGGCATATTGTGATCGTTGTACCAAAATGCTCCAGTTAGCATGTTGAATATCGTACTTATGCCAAGTACGGATCCACGAGCTGTGTAACGCTTGTCCTCATCTAGGCTGCCAATGTACTCGACCAGCGTTGATATTCCCTGGTAACTAAACTGGTCAGCGTACCATCCACTTGTAGGCCGTATGCCATCGTCAGTATCAACTGTCGATATACGTGCATGAGGTATCGGCTGCTGTGTTAGAGCGTCCAAGACTGTAAACTGTACTTGCTGTGCAATTCTCATTATGCCACAGAGTTGCTGGAATTGCCAGTTTAGGTTGAGCGATGTGCCAAGCGGCGTATCTTGTAGAAATGCACGAGCAGACGCGGCCATTAACAGATATCCGTCTCCGTCAATGTCAAAGCCGATAAAATTAAACTCCTCAAATGTGCCGCCTCTATTGTAAGCATGCAAGGCCAAGAACGGCTTACCGAGTCCGATGTTACGCAATACAAAGCCTGTCGTTTTTGCGATGGCTTTGTAGATGTTACCAGATAATGCTAGTATCGAGTTTGTGACATCAGTTATGGTATTTGTCCGTATTTGTGCTTGCGATGGTACTGGATCACTAGAGCGGTCAAGTGGGTATAGCTCACATTGCACAAGTTGCATATCTGTACCGTTGAACGCATTAAACGGACTTGCAGTATACAGTTTGACGTTACGCATTATCAGCGTACCACCGTTTTGTACGGCACCATCTGCTTGGCGCCATTGATTTGTAGAAATTCGAGGGAATGTAAACACGGCATTTTTGAGGTACTCGTCAGCAATTACTGTCAGCGTTTGATTAACCAATACGGTCAACTCTCCAGGCGTGTCACGATCACCAATGGTTATACATGCAAAGTTTACGTACTCTTTTTTGCTGACAGTAATCGTGGTACTTGTATCGCATATTATCCGTGCGGTGCTAATATTGTACGAGGCAATATCTCCGTATTGTACCTTGACACAATGCGCGGCATCGTTTATGACGCCATCGATCTCCTCTAGCGTTGTATCGCCGTGCAAGTATAGTATCTGCGCTGCAGCATCCCATGTTGGTGCTGCCATTAACCAAACCCTCTAGTTACAATAGCATCGCCGAATCCTTGTATTGGTAAATTGTCTTGCACTTTACCAGACGGCGGAGTTGGTATAACCGTGCCAAGTATCGGCAACGTCACGCGTGCGCCGTTAGACATGAGGTACCAGCCTACAGCGACAGCGTGGATGTCTTGGCGGTGGCTTGTCTCCGAGATCCTCGTTTATCTCCGAGCCCTCAAGCGGTCGACATAGAGGACACACTTTGTCATCTTTCCAGGTCGTCCATATCTCTCGTACCTCTTGCTTGGCGTCTGGCGTTCCCGTTATCTGATTCGAGGCACTTATCGTACCAAGATTAACAGCAGTAGTACCGATCATGGTCTGTAATCCGTATGCGTAATTGTTTGCCAGTTGGAACGCAAACACTTGATCCCATCCAAATGCTCCGATGAGTTTCTTGCTGTCTTTACCAGCTCGCGTGTCCATTTCCTTTTTTACGCCGTCTCGGAGTTTTGTTACGCCAGACCAAAACGCCTCCTCTGTTTGTCTTGCTGTATCTTGTATCTTGTTAATGTCCGTGTTTGTAAGTATCGGCGGTAGTTTTGTCTTGAGCTGCTCTTGCGCATATTGCTGACCCTCCATGTATGCGGCTTGCGCTCCTTGTACGAGTTTGTTGTATATGAGAGGACCATTACGGTCTCGGAGATCGTCTATTGTCGCTGTACTCTTTGCATACTTTACCAAGAGCGGTTTTAATTCACTGCCAATCATAGACTCTAGTTTTTGCATATTCTGATCAGATAACGTTAGTGCACGGCCTGCAGCTCCAAACATGGTACTCTGTGTCTGCTCGACATGTTGCGAGGTAATCTCATCGCTTTTCTCCTCGATTAACGGATCCGTTGGTATCGCTGTCTTTGTGTGAATCTCAAGTCTCATAGAGAGCTCGTTCACACTCTTACCTTTTAGATGTGCTAACAAAGGCGTCAAGAGCTGCTCGCTAAAGTCTGTACAGATGGCAACCTCTGCAGGCTTGCGTATCAGTTTGAGGTACTGGATTATTTGCACAGTAGCAATGTCACGATTCAGCGTATGCTCTCTGTTTAGCATGGATTTAGGCACGCCAACAATTGAGAGCATCGCATCCGCAAGTTTACGCTCTATTATGTCGATCATGGCAGAGTCTGTCTTGACGCCGACACTCTTTACATCTCGGAGCTCCTCGCCAGTAGCAATTGCCGTATTACCTCGTGTCGCTACTTGCTGTACGACCTTTGTCATGTGCTCCTCCTCGTTTGCGATGTTAGACTCTTTAAAGTCAAACATGAGTAACGCTCTGTCAATGTATGCGGCAACGACTGCCTCTGGCATGTTGTAATTGTACAGTCGCTTTATCGTCTGCGATATTACGAGCATCGGCTCAAAGGATGACGTGCCGTAATAATCGTCAGTAGGCCGCAAGCCGAGGTCTCCTTTGAGTATGTATACGACCTCATCCATACGTGCGTGCGTCTTTTCTAATCGCTGCAGCGTAAGTCCTTGCATCTTGTAAGTACGGCCAACGTCAATTATTACCTCGCGTATTGTATCATACGTCAGCAGTTTAATGCTCTCTGGTAACATGCCCGTTGCCAAGTCTTGTACACCTGGCGTTATCAAAGCGGCGGTACGTCCTTGCGTAAATGCCGAGCTGTCACATTGTCGCATTATCTTTACGATGTTAATCTTTTTGGCCCAGTCCTCTATTTGCGCCAAGTACATGCCGTACTCTGCACTCTCTGCTGTAACGAGTGCGGTAATCTCACTCTCTGTCAAACGACTACCAGTTTGCGGATTAACGGTACTCTTTGGTACGAGTTTGAGCTCGATGCCATCCTCAAAGAGAGAGTTATGGCGTACCTTTAGCGCAGGCGCTGCAATAGGATCAGTAGTCGCACACTTGGCAAACGCTTTACGAGTCTCGTTTACGTAAATGTCGTTTAACTGGCGTAACTGTATGTCTGGCTGTTTGTAACCATTATCGCCAGCAGCTCCGATGAGTACCGTGTGTTTGTCTATGATTTTAAGCGAGTGCTCGTACTCTTGCTTCTCGCCCGTCTTGCTTGTGGTCGGCGGCCATGCTTTGGTCTCGGCCTCGTCATTTGTAACCACGCCAGTTTTATCGGCAGTATCCATATTTTTCAGCCAAGAGAGTGCGCCCTTGAGTTTATCGGAGCGCTCCTCGTCAAGTGCGTCTAGTTTGTCCGCGATAATACCCATACAGTATTACAGTATCGCTGTCTTTTATGCTTGTCTAGTCTACTTGGAGACTGTCATATCGTACGCCTCGCCGTGCAAGCGCCGCCTTTATCTCTTGCATTTTGCGCTCTCCAGCATCATGGCTTGGTCCGTCTAGAGACTTTGAGGCTATGACGTTAGTACGGCGTCTCTTGTACGCTCCAAGTAGATGGCGCTTGAGATCGTGTACCCAGATGATCAGACACGAGACGAGGTCATCATGTATACGCCTGCCGCTTGCGTCTGTACCAAGCCCCTCCCATTTACCAGCTCTGTTACGGCCGTATGCTGGGAGTTGCGCGTTTAACTGCCGTAAGCCCTCCGTGCCAGTTGATATCTCCAACTGTCCGCTTTGCTGAAATCGGCGTACCCATTCTACGGTGGTATCCTTGTCGAGCGTGGTGCTTTTTGCAGTAGAGCGTCTGCCAAAACGTATCGCGCTCTCACGCTCTGTCGTACCAGTTACAATTGGTATTACGCGGAGACCTCTGTCTCGCAAGTTAGAGATGGTAACCACACCGAGTGCGTTCTTTTCACAGAGTATCCTATCGACATTCTGCTCATAGTTTATCTTGTAAATCTCCTTTTCAATGTTTGAAAAGCGACCGCCCATGTCAGCGAGTCTAAACTCACGAGCGCCAACTACTCTACCAAACGTTGGATATCTGTCTCCGATAAGACAGCCAAACGCATCGCCGCCATCGCCTGCTGGATCTAGTATCATGTCACGCGAGAGTCTACCGCTTGCCATTACTGCCGCCTCTTTTTGCGTACTTGTCCTCGGCAACATCGACATACTTTGCTGCCGTTCTTGTCGATAACAGTACCGCTGGCCTTGAGTACAATGTCGCATCTTGTACAGCGTACTTTGTCATGGTAAACACCAGTGCCAACAACTAGCGAGGCTTTATGTCTGACACAAGTGCCTTTGCACTCTAGCATTATCGTAACCTCTCATTCATTGCGCCGCCGATGTTAGCGCCGCATATACAGCCGTATGTACTGCACTCTTTGCCTTTGTGTCCAGGACATCCGCAAACTCTGCAAGAGTCGTTACGTACTCGCTCCCAGTTATTAGCAGAGCTCACGGTACCACGCCGCGTATTGTATACTGTGTGCACGGACAGCCTGGCACACATGCACCTTTGCCGCCGACATGGCTTGCCTTTTCATGCTGGCAATCGCATGCAGTATCAGTACCTCTTGGTATAGCGCGTGCGTTTTCACAGTAACTACATTTGGTACCCATGTTACGGCCGCACTTGCGACACTTGCGTCCGGTGCGCCGCTGTCCAATCATCTCGCACACTCTCTCCAATTCTTGATACTCATGTGAGGTCCACACTCACACTTGCCGTTATCTGCAGTACATCGTAAGTTTGGCTGACATACGAGTATTGTACCAAAGGCGTCACGCTTTACTACCTTGTGATCAATGACGTCAGAATAATGCAAAGCGACTTGGTGACCGCACTTTGGACACATCTGGTCTATGCCAGTACCAGGTTTAAACTCGGAGCCGCTTGGTAGTATTATCGGCATCACTCGTCTACCTCTGGCCTATGTGACCAATCAGCAAAGTATGGCGTGCCTTGTCTGAATTGAGTACACTGGCACAAAGCGTAAGCGCATATGGTAGGTCCCTCTCCTCTGTTATGCGAGTCCTCGCTATGTCCGCAAGTGCAATATCCAGCGTACGGATCCTTTGCGGCTCTGCGATATTTCAGCGCGCATTTTATCCGTGTTAATATCAATTGCAGTACGCGTCTCATACTTACGCATACTCGGCTAGTGAATTTATGGTTTTAGCATAGGCGGCTCATGTTGGCGGATCGTCCAGTATTGCTTGGAGGTTTGCCGAGTTATTGAGGCGATGGCGTTCTTTGGCGCTCCCAGACGAGCGCCGATCCGACCCATTATCAACAAAGCATTGGTACGTACAATACTTGCGTCTGTCATGTTCAGCCTCAAAGGCAACACCGCATCCATTACAGATCATCCAAATAAACGGCATGCCGCTCATATATCCAGTACCTCTGTATCTGGCGGCGGACGTGCAAACTCTCCAAAGGCTTTACCGCCGTACTGTGGCCACTTGCACTTGAATAGGCGCTCGTACTCATCTGTCGGCATGCCGCTCTCAAACGAGGCACGCATCTCTTTGGTTATGAGCCCGTACTTTACGTAATCGTCAATGTCGTATTGGTGGCAAGACCACGCCATAATTTTCTCGCTCTCCTTTTCTATTCCCTGCTCCAAGTCTATGATGTCGGCCTCTTGCTGGTCGGGGTTTATTCCCTCTAGGTTAAACTTGGTCTTGGCGATGTCCCAAAAGTGTCCGTAACGTCTGTGTCCAGGTACTCCCTCCATGAGTATGCGCCCTTGCGAGTTGGCAATACGTCCGTATAGCGCGTTGAAAAATGACGTTTGGTCCACAGCCTTGACCTCTGCTGGATCTGTAATGTGTACACGTACAACGTCTGGCCAAGAGTATGCAAGACTCTCGCTGAATCCAATACCTGTAATCTTGCTAGGCAGTAACGGGTTATACGGATTTACAATAACGGCTGTCGCCATGTTACTTTTCTCCTCTTTAAACAAGAACTTCTCCGGCTGTTTAATTAGATACTTGCGGTAGTTTGACGTGATGAGTAAACGCTTGAGCTCTAACACTAGCGCGTTAGCGAGCCGTTGAGTTGGCGCCATGAGCAGACATCTACCAGAGGCCCAGCGTGGCTGCAGTAACTCTGTCGTATCGAGGAGCATCCCACACATAGATACGCCGCCTCTGTTAGACTTGTGCACGAGTACGCATTGTGCTGGATCATTCCATATAGCAACTTGGTGCGGAGCCCAGACTGTAACCTGTGCTTTGTGCTTGCCAGTCTTGTCCATGTTACGAGGATGCGCAAAGCCGCCAATTGCTTTTAGAGCAGCATTTGCCTCTGTTGGAATCTTGACACTCTGCTTTGCTTGAGCGGTGGCTATGTAGTTTATGGCCGCAGCCTCAAGGCTCGAGTGTTGGCTTTGCATCGCCTTGCTTAACGTCATGCAGATACTTACTCACGGCGGCATTTATAACCTCTTTTGGCGTCTTGGATATGGTCGCATCCAGTAACATCTCTTGCACTTTGGCCTTTGCAGTTATCGCTGATATCAGCGTTTTAGGATCGGCGTCTTTGTCTTTGGCGTTCTCACGCTGTAATACTTTGTCGAGCTCTCCCATGCAGTCGGCATACGTGTACTGTGCCATGTAGATGGCCATGCTTGCACGAGGCAAGTACCCAGGATCGTTTGTGATCCATCTGCCGCGTATTGCCACCATGTCTGCATTAATAGTTTTGACAGCTCCGAGACGGCGGCCGTCATCGTAAAAGGGATGTGGCGTTGCGGCGATTTGTGTTACCGTGAGTCCTCGTGTCATTAACAGCTCTACTTTACGTTGGCGTGCGGCCGTTGCCATTTGTGTCTTAACCGTCTTTGCCATGAATAGAGACAACGGCGCCTATATATAAAAACAATACACTATACGCCTAGCCCTCCAGTACCGCCGATATCGTCACTCAAAATCGGTAAAAATTCA
>JABAAK010000089.1 GCA_014238775.1 Candidatus Paceibacter sp.
AGCATGTGATTCTCTCGGTGTTGATGGTATAGTTACTGTAGCATCATATACGGCACCGTTTACAGTTGCACTTGCATTCAATCCTAGTATTTGACTAGAATGGGATGCAATTGTGTCACTTGTGGTAAAACTTATGCCCAACGTATCGCCGGCTTTGGCGTATTTTGGGTTTTGGTTGCTAGTATGTGCAGATATATAATCATAATCTAGTTTTATGATTTGGACACCACCCATGTCGCCAAAGGAAGTCACTAGGGCATACGTTGATGAATCAATTGTTACGGTGGTAATGTGATTTGCATCATTTAGTGCAGTATAGCCACCCTCATTGTCGGTAATGGTAGATAATGGAATAGGGTTGTAGGGGTCTGTTATGTCTATGATTTGCACGCTGTCATCAAAAGATGCCACCACTAGGGCATATGTTGTCGAGTCAAATGTCAAGGTGGTAATAAAGGATGAACCGTATAGTTTGTCATAGCCATCATCACCGTTGGTAATGGTAAATACTGGATCAGGGTTGTAAGGGTCTGTTATGTCTATGATTTGCACGGTGCTGTCGTTAGGGGCGGCCACTAGGGCAAAAGTTGATGAGCCAATTGTTACGGTGGTAATGCCAAATAGGGCACCTAGGTTTGGATAGCCATCTTCACCGTTGGTAATGGCAGATGCTGCAATTGGATTGTAGGGGTCTGTTATGTCTATTATTAGGATGCCGTTGTCACTAGTACTGAAGGTGGCCACTAGGGCAAAAGTTGATGAGTTAATTGTTACGACGGTAATAGATCTTGGATTGTGTAGTTGTGGATAGTCATCATTACCTTGGACAATGGTAGATGCTGCAATGGGGTTGACGGGGTCTGTTATGTCTATTATTTGGATGCCGTTGTCACTAGAACTGAAGGTGGTCACTAGGGCAAAAGTTGATGAGTCAAGTGTCATGGTGATAACATCGAAGGGATAATTCAATGCATAGTTTGCACCATCTGTGATGGATGTTACAAGATATGGAGAAGATGGATTGCTGACATCTATGATCGATAAACTATGATTAAAATATGATAAAGATATCGCATATGTTGAACCATTTATTACAGTATATTCTGCATCAGTTATGGTAGAACCTAGTACAGATACATGTTTTGGGGAACTTGGATCAGTAATGTTTACGATATTTGAACCATCCAGTCCATTAGAATGTATACTAGCATATATGGAATTGCCTATTTCGAATGTTTTTACTTTTCTAAGATATTCAATAAAGTGAGGATCATTTGGATCTTGTATTATATTTCCAAATGGTGATGGGATAAGATGCGGTATAATTTCAAACGATGGTGCACCTGGCGGGGTATTTTGAGCAGTAGCATCTTGAACTATACTATCAAAGGGTGAGACAAACTGTAATGGAGATAGTAATGCTAGTGCAAATACAATCACTGCGTACATGTAAAACAAAAACTGGTGATAGTTAATATATGTGACGATCAAATATTCCAAGGCATCCATATATGATTCAAAGATCACTGCACAATTTCTGACACATTGTACTTAGATCATTATTTGTGGTCTGCGCGATATTAAAAGTGGAGAGTTTAGCTGCGCATACGGCATACCAAGGGTCTGTTTTCGCAACAAATCCAAAAACTCCTCATATTGCATTGGTGCAGTTTTACCCGTTACACGGTCGCGTACGCTAAGATGACCATCATGAGCCTCTTTCTCTCCAAT
>JABAAK010000061.1 GCA_014238775.1 Candidatus Paceibacter sp.
TATTCCTAACTCTTTAGCTATACCTGCAATAACAGGGGAGGCACCTGTTCCTGTGCCACCTCCCATGCCGCAAGTTATAAATAAAATATCCGAACCTTTTATTGCTTTTTCAATATCTTTTTTTGAAATAATTGCAGCTTCCTTACCAAGATTTTCGTTCATCCCTGTTCCAAGACCTCTGGTTATTTGGTTGCCCATGTGCAGTTTGTATTTTGCTTTTGAACTTTTGATGTCTTGTGCGTCTGTGTTCGCCACTATAAATTCCACATTGCTAATGTTTTTTTTAATCATATGGTTTATGGCGTTTTTTCCAGAACCACCAACACCTATGACTCTTACTCTTGCAAATAGTTCTTGTTCGGCTGTTATCTTTTTCATTTTATCTTATAATAGCATATTTTATAAGGCTATTTTGTTCCTGATGTTTTTGTTTATTTCTTTAATTTTTCTATATAATCTGGTTATATAGTTCTCGCTTGATATATTGTTTGCGATTTCACTCATAACACAAGAAACACCGCCACGCATAAGTCCCCAACCACAATCTACTTGCGATTTATCACCCTCCATTTTTGTTTTTGTTCTGTAAATTGGTAATTTTAGTATTATTTTAAATATTTCTTGGATGTTTTGGTCACAAGAAACACCTCCACTAATGATTACACCTCCAGACATAGTTTTGTAAATTTCATCTGTTTTTAAATAATCACGAATAACAATAGCAAATTTTTTTAATTCCACAGAGACTATTTTGTCTATCTCTCTATTTCTTTCTATTTGAGTTTCAGTTTTTTTCCTTTCTTCTGCTTTTTGCAAACTAATACCAGTCACACGGGATACAGTTTCTTTTATATCATCACCTCCCATTTTGAAAGTTCTACCTTTTGTCAAAACACCCCTTTGAAAAAAAGAGATTGTGGTTGTGGTTGCACCGATGTCTACCACGCATGTATTAGTCTTTTTTTGTTCTTCTGATAAAAAAAAACCCATTGAAACAAAAGATGGAATTATGTGACACAAATCTAATCCAGTAAGATGTATGGTGTCTTGTATACTTTTTATATAAGACTTTAGTGATAAAACAAAACTTATTTCTATTGCAACACTTTTTTTTGCGAATTGTTTTTCAACATCACCAAAAGGGAAATAAACACCATCTATATATTTAGCCACGATGTTGGTGTCAATTATCTTATAATTTGGATTTTTTGAAATCGTTGAGTTTGTTATTTTTTTGGTTAACCATTCTAAATCTTCTGCTTTTATCAATCTTCCTTTTTTGAAATTTAGCTCTTTCTTAATAACCTTGGCAATGCTATATGAATCATTTGAAATTATATAAACAAAGTCTATTCCTGTGTTAGCTTTCCTTTCTAACTTATAAATCAGATTTAATATTGCTTTTGATACTTTCTTTTTATCTTTTATTAAAGCACCTTCTATCGAAGATGATTGTTCACATGCAAACACAAATCGTTCCATTTTGCCATCCAAAGAGAAAAAACTTAAAGACCCTTTTATTGTTTGCGATCCTAAATCTAAAATTGCAACATTTGATTTTTTTTTCATAAACTGTTTATACAATTAAATTTTTTTGATATTTTTTTTTCCATATTTTCCATTATAGACCCATGTTTGTACCCACGGAGGTGGAGAAGACTGTGTATTAAAAGAAATGTGGTAACTGCTTTTTTTGTGCATTTTTTTGTCTTTGCTATTTTACCAATAAGATCAAGGTTTATAAAAATTTCACCCATATTTTTTGAGATAGGGAACGACAGCACATCTGTTGTTTTTTCCTTTCCTTTATATTTTTTGTTTAGTGTTTTAATAGTCTTGCTGTCTACAAGAACTATACTAATATTATAATTTTTGGGTAAAATATGATGACAAACTTTTTCAAACAAAACGGCTGGTTTTCTTGATTTACTTAAATTCGCAACTATTGGCATTTTTCCTTACCCTTTTTTCCTGAAATTCTTGTTTTGTATTTTACCAAGTCTAAATAATTTCTTAAACTCTTGTTCCTTTATCAATTTTCTAATTTTCTGTTTCTTAACGATATTTTTTGATTGAGATCTAGTAGCGTAAATCTCTTTTTTAAATTTTTGCACCACACCTGCCATTTGCATTTTTTTTGAAAAATTCCTAAACAAAGCAGGGGAACTCTCTTTTTCTTTTTTTTTGACTACTACACTATACATAACTTAAAGATTTTAACATTTATGTTTTATTTATGCAAGCGTGTAATTAGTTTTAAGTTTTGTGCAAGTTTATCTATTGGTATGTTTTTTATAATTTTGCTTTTCTTTATTTTTATCCTTATATTGTTTTCTAAAATTTCTTGCTGCCCAAGTACAAGAATATAAGGAAATTTTCTTCCTTCACTCTCAGCAAGTTGTTCTGATACGCTACTAAGATGAGCTTTGTGTGCAACGTGAATACCTTCTTTTTCTAATTTGGAAATAATTGATAAAATTTTCTTTTTTGCCGAAACTCCACAATGGAAAAGAAAAATTTTTGGTTTCATCGGTCTGGTTTTTTTTACAACATATTTTCCCGAATGTTTTACATCAACTAAGAAATTTATGTTTACAACCTCAATAGACCGTTTGAAAAAAATATTTGATAATTTATCATATCTACCACCTCGAGCGATTGGTTTATTTGTTTTTGTATCTATTATTTCAAACAAAGTACTCATTGTATGTCCTGTACTTTCAAACAACTCAGCCGAAAGGGTATATGGTATTTCATGATCATCCATGTATTCTATAGTTTCTTGAAGATGATCTTTGTTTTTTTCTGATAGGTATTTTATATATGATGGAATCATATACCTTATCTCCTCTAATTCATTATTTGTGTGTATAAATTTATGAGCCTCTTCTGGTGATTTTTTTAGTTTTTTAATACATTCTGATGTTGCATAATCTATATTTTTATATACTGATGCAGTTAAGTCTCTTAAATACTGGTCAGTTGATTGTTTGTCTGACATAGAGCTGAATTTAACCAATAAATCCTTATGTCCAATCTCATTTAATATATTTACGGCACAAGATATAATTTTTGCCTCAGCAAAAGCATCATCAAGTCCAATAGAAGATAAACATATTTTTGCCGTCTTTAGTCCTGGTTTTCTTGTTATATATTTACGGCTATCTTTATCTATATTGCTGTGAAAAATAAATTTAACTTTTTTTTCTTTATGAAAATTAGATCTAATATAAGAATGTAATAGTTCACAAATAGTTTCTTTTGTCTCACCAAACATATCTGGAGATTTATATGTTTTTATTATTTTTGTTTTTACTGGCATAAAATCAGAAGAATCAGAAAAACCATATCTTATTGCAACTTTCTTAGCAATCTCAAAATTGTTTTCTGATTCTGTTTTTTTATTGCTCATATATAAATTTTCCAGGGTTAAAACTAACTTCTTTAAAAGGATAAAGTTTAAGTCTGACGTATCCTATAATATTTTTTTCATTCAAGTGTCCCCAATACCTTGAATCATAACTATTGTTTCTGTTATCTCCTAAAACAAAATATTCATTTTTTTCTAAATAAAGCTCTTTCTTTTTATAACTAATATTGCCTTTGTTTTGAATGTATTCTTCATTTAATTCCAAAATCTCTCCATTTGTTTTTTTTATTTCTATAGACAGTCCATCTAATGTGATTGTTTCGTATGGTAGGGCAACAATCCTTTTAATTAATTTTTTGTTAATTTTATTTGAGTTTATTCCGTCTGTATTAAAAACTATCACATCTCCTCTCTTTGGTTTTTTAAATTTATATTTTAATAAATCTATGATTATATAGTCCCCACCAAGCACTAAATTTGGAGCAGAATTAAAAGATGGATACATAGAAGCGCCGTGTACTATAAATGGACGGGCAACAAAAGACCAAACAAGAAGGGCTATTAAAACACCCAAACCAACACTTAAAAAGTACTGATATATAGTGTTTTTTGTATTATTCTGCGAGTCAGTGTCGCTGTTTTTAATTTCAGAGTTGTTCATTTGTATGTATTTATAATATCACAATGCCTCATATTGACACAAGTAGTTATTTTGTTATCTGATTTTCATCCTATAATTAGATTAATGAAAGTTAAAATAATCGGACTCGGAAACACAAAAAAATATTCTGGAACAAAACATAATATCGGACGTGATTTTGTAATAAGACTTGTAAAAGACAAAAAACTCTCTTTTATAAACATTAAAAAAAAATTTAATGGAAGCCAAAGAAGAGGAATCTAAAAAACATTTTAGTTATTATATAAGTGAAAGTTATATAAATTGTTCAGGAAGTTCCTTCAAGGAAGTTTTTAAAACAAAACCAGTTTTGATAGTGGTACATGATGAGCTTGATTTGCCGATAGGGAAATATAAATTTTCTTTTGCTAAAAATGATGCTGGTCATAATGGTGTAAAATCAATAATAAAAAAAATACGAACAAAAGATTTTTATAGATTTAGAATAGGTGTAGGAAGTAAAGAAAAAATTAACGATAAAGCAAAATATGTTTTAAGTGAATTTAACAAAAACGCAAAAGATGATTTGGATAAAGTTTTTTTAAATTTTAAAAAAACACTCGAAGAGTTTGATGTCTCCTGTGCCACCGAACTAAAGCCAAAAAAATATTTTAATGAATTATTTGGTCTCTGGAGTAAGAATTAATTTTTGTTCTTTTGGAACAAAATTAAAGATTGTAAATGTATGTGTTTCACCTATCCCCATTTCTGCATACATATCTGCTTCGGTTTTAAAATTAGAAGAATGTACGAGACCAGAAACCCCAGACTCTATTGAAGCAAAAGCCCCATGCTGATTGTGTTTTATGATTACTCCCTTAACCTTATCACCAACCTTATATTTTTTTGCTGCCTCTGCCCAAGGGTTTTTCTCTAAGGTTTTTATAGAAAAAGAGTATTTTTCGTCATCTTTATTTATCACTTTTATTTTCACATGATCCCCAATAGAGTAAAATTTTCTAGGGTCGTTAACTAACCCCCAACTTATCTCTGATATGTGAACCAAACCACAAGTTTTTTTATTTATCTGCACAAACAATCCAAATTCAACTATTCCAGTAACCACACCACTTGCAGTGTCTCCAACATTATATTCAATATCATCATTCATATTTTTTGAGGATGATGACGCTGTTTCAGATGTATTTTCTGCAAAAATAAGTTTTTCGTTTTCTTGGTCTGCTGTTATTATCCGCACAGAAACAGAAACTCCTATTATTTTTTTAAGTTCGTTTAATATAGCAAATTTATCTGAGTTTAAAACCTTAGGATAATGTTTCTTTGATAATTGTGAAGACGGAAGAAAACCACGAACACCGTTCCAGTTTATGATCAAACCACCTTTGTTAGCCTCTTTAGCTACAACAGTATATGTTTGCCCACTAGAAACTGCTTTTTCTGCTTCTTTCCAGACAGTTGCTGCGAGAGCCTCTTTTAATGAAAGGTCTAAGAAACCATCTGATTTTTCTGAAACTCCTATAACTTTTGCAGAAATTGTATCACCTGCTTTTACTTTTTTTAGTACATCCCTTACTACTAAGAATTCACTACCATAAATTATTACAACATTACTGGGTGGAAGGTCGACATAAATAGTAGACCTGTCTACCGCGATTACGGATCCCTCTACTGTATCTCCAATTTTATAAATTTCTTTCACTTCAATTTCCTTTTCCGAATCAGCAGTTGTTTTTTTTGTTGTTAGAACACCCATTTTGTTAGTTAGTTAATAATTTTAATAATAATTCTCGTTCAATGATTTGAAAAGATATTCTAATTATCTACTATAATTGATAAATCTGCAAGTTTTTTTGTGTGCTATATTTATAAAGTATGAAAATCAGTGTAATAAAAGAAAAAATATTAAAAATAGAGATAGACAAAATTATTGTTTTTTATAACTTTTCTACAAAATGTGAGAACATTTCTAAATGTGACATCTTAATAGATCCGTACACGTTTCGATATAAAAACACAGACGACAATATATTCTTGATTGATTCTCCTGGGGAATATGAGATTAAAGATTTGTTTATAAAAGGGAAAAACATAACAGGTCAAAGTAAAAACGAAAATGATTCTCCTACAACATTTCTATTAAAATATGATCAAGTGAAATTACTTATATGTGACAAAATAAAAGACACAAAAACAACTATGGAAAACTTAAAAAATTTTGCATCAGAAGTCGATGTCGTCGTAGTTATCATAGGAGAAAAGAATTTTCTTTCTCCATCCCAAGGACAAACTCTTTCAAGGGCTTTTTCTCCAAGCGTCATTATTCCTGTATCAATAGATAACAGCAAAAACCATTTAAAAGCTTTTGTCTCAGCAGCCGGAGGAAAAGAAGAAAATCAAAAGGTACTAAAACTTAAAAAGAAAAACTTAATACCAGGAGAATCTAAGGTAATCCTGTTACAATAAAAAATATTTATTTTTTGCTATGTTAGAATGAATATATGAAAAGCAAAAAAGAAAAAGAAATAAATCCACCAGAAAAAATAAAAGACAAAATTATATGTGAAGACATAAACAAAGAGATGCGGTCTGCATATCTAAACTATTCTATGTCTGTCATCACAGCAAGAGCTCTACCTGATGTCCGTGATGGGTTAAAACCAGTGCACAGAAGAATACTTTTTTCAATGAATGATATGGGAATACATGCAAATACAAAAACAAAAAAATCTGCAAGAGTTGTTGGTAATACCCTTGGTAAATTTCACCCACACGGAGATAGTGCAGTTTATGAGGCGATGGTAAGGTTGACCCAAGACTTCAAAACGCGATATCCGCTTGTAATAGGGCAGGGTAATTTCGGTTCAATCGATGGTGACAACGCAGCGGCTCCTAGATATACAGAAGCAAAACTTTCTCGAATTTCAGACGAAATGCTAAAAGACATTAATAAAAACACTGTTACATGGAGGGCAAACTATGATAATACACTAAAAGAGCCTGAAGTCTTGCCATCTGTGATACCAAACTTATTGTTAAACGGAGGGCTCGGGATTGCTGTAGGTATGGCAACAAACATACCACCACACAACATAACAGAAGTATCAGAGGCATTGCTTTATGTATTAGACAACGAAGATGCGACAAATGAGGATTTATTAAAAATAATAAAAGGACCAGACTTTCCTACCGGGGCGGTGGCGTATGATAAAAATGCTATAAAACAAGCATATTCTACTGGAAGAGGAGGTGTTGTTTGCCGAGGAGAAATGGAGGTTGAAAGCAGCGGGTCAAAAGAAATTATATTAATTTCATCAATACCATATGGAGTAAATAAATCTGAACTTTTAATGAAAATAGGTTCACTGGTACAAGAAAAAAAAATAGAAGGGATAAGAGCACTAAGGGATGAATCTACAGATGATATCCGCATAGTCATAGAACTTAAAAGCTCTGCAAACCCACAAAAAATAATTCACTCGATATATAAATATACAAATATGCAAGTATCTTTTAATTACAATATGGTGATGTTAGTAAAAGGAATTCCTAAAACATTATCATTACAAGAAATTCTGTTTGAATTTATAGAACACAGAAGGGTGGTGGTCACAAGAAGAACAGAGTTTGATTTAAAAAAAGCCAAGGAAAGAGAACATATATTGCTAGGGCTTTCTACTGCACTTGATCATATAGACGAAGTTATAGCTATAATTAAAAAATCAAAAAACACAGAGGATGCACAAAAAAACTTAATTAAAAAATTTAAATTTACAGAATCACAATGTAATGCGATTTTAGAAATGAAATTACAAAGACTTTCTGGTCTTGAAAGAAAAAAAATAGAAGACGAATTAAAAGAAATTAATGAAACTATAAAAAAACTAAATAAAATTTTAGCCTCAAAGGAAGGGGTTGATGGTGAAATTAAAAAAGAGCTTAATTACATACTTGATAATTATGCAGACAAAAGACGAACAAAAATAGTAGCATCATCTGTACTATCTATTTCAAACGAGGATTTGGAAGCGGATGAAGACAGTGTGTTGGTGCTTACCATAGGAGGGTATGTCAAAAGAACAAAACCAGAAAATTATAGGTTGCAAAAAAGAGGTGGGGTCGGGGTAAAAGATTTAAAAACAAAAACAGAGGATGTGATACAAACAGTAATACATACAAACACACATAGCAGACTTTTGTTTTTTAGCACATATGGAAAAGTATATCAGCTACAGATGTTTGAAATACCAGAAGGTAAAATGTCTACAAGAGGAAAATCAATGGCGAACTTTCTCGCTCTATCAAATGAAGAAAAAATAACATCAGTGTTACCAATAAAAAATGATGAAAAGAGAAAATCATTATTATTTGTAACTGCTTCCGGAGTTGTAAAAAAAATAGATATAAGTCAATTTGAAAATATAAGAAAAAACGGAATCATTGCAATGGCATTAGATAAAGGTGATTTTCTTATAGATGCGGTAGAAGTCACAAAAGATGATTGTGTTTTCCTTTTAAGTGAAATGGGAAAAAGTATAAGATTTGATTCAAATGATTTAAGAGATTTGGGCAGATCTGCACGCGGAGTAAAAGGAATAGCTTTGGTAAACAATGATAAAATTATGTCTGTGTTAGTAACACCAAAAAACAAAAAAGATTTAAAAATTATAACTATATCTGAAAAAGGATATGGGAAAGCAACTCTAGCAGGGGAATATAAAATACAAAAAAGAGGCGGATCTGGTGTGCAAGCAATGACTGTAAGTGACAAGACTGGAAAAATAGTCGGAGCACACATACACGAAGGTGATAATTTTGCTGTTGTAGCTATGTCACAACAAGGGCAAGCTATAAAACTAGCCGGCAGTGATATACCATTAAGAGGTAGGGTAACTATAGGCGTCCGCATAATGAAACCAAAACAAGGTGATTCTGTGGCCACAACTGTTATTATGCATATATAAAATGAGCTCAGAAAACAATACATTTCAAATCATGCTGTTTATTATATTTGGAGGACTCTGCCTTGTTGGTTTTATCTCTTTTGCTTTGTACGGCAAAATAAACAAAACTGACGGAGGTTCAAACATAGATAATACAGATGAATTTCATATCTGGGGAACTTTACCAAAAAAAGAAATAGCAAAAATAACAAAAATCCTTACTAGAGAAGATTTCAATAAGTACAACGGTATTAAATACATACAAAAAGACTTAGACTCTTTTTCTACAGAATTTGTGAACGAGCTGGCGTCTGGAAGAGGTCCCGACCTAGTGATTATACCGCATGAGGAAATTTTGTCACAAAAAAACAAATTAATTCATATACAATATGATTTGTTTCCACTTTCTTTGTACGAGAGTTTGTTTGTTAATGCTGCAAATATATTTTTAAACAAGGAAGGGGTACTAGCTTTACCTATGTTGGTAGATCCACTGGTACTTTATTATAATGTCGATATACAAGAGAAAAATAAAATAAGAATACTTCCAAAAACTTGGGAAGATGTAATATCACTTTCACACATTATTGATTTTGATGGGTTAAAAATCAAAAGAGGGTTGATAAACCTGGGAGGCGTACAAAATAACAAAAACATTAAAGATATTTTATCTGTCTTTTTGTTTCAAGCAGGTAATCCTATTGCATATTTAGATGAAAATGGAGTATCAAAAGTTCTTTTTGCAGATACAAAAAATTCAAATAGCACAAAAGAAGTATTTGATTTTTATACTTCTTTTGCACATCCGAAAGCAGAAAATTATACATGGGATGAATCACTTCCAGAAGCACAAAGATTTTTCACCGCAGATGAGTTGTTTTTGTATATAGGATATGCAAGTGAATATAATGAAATTAGAAAATCAAACCCAAATTTACGGTTTGCTGTTACAACAATACCTAAACTTGATAAATTCCCAAAAGAAAAAAACTTTGCTAGGGTTTTTGGTGTTGCTATACCAAGGTCTGCAAAAAACAAAGGGGTATCTCTTGAGATAGCAAAACAGTTTACATATAAATTAAGAGATTCTTATGAGTACAATACTTTTCAAGTTCCAACAGCACTAAAAGGCTTCGATATATCTTCTGACGCACCATCAAGGTGGAAAGTCTTTTTTGATTCTGCTTTTGTTTCATCAGCTTGGTATGATACAAACAGCAAAAAAACAACTGATTTATTTAAACAGTATGTACGTGGAATAATAATAGGACAATACAACACATCAAAGGCGATTTTTGAATTACATAATACACTAAGAAACTTGATCAGATGATACTTTTTATTGTGCTATAATTATATAAATTGTAATCTTTATGGCTGATTTTTTTATTAAAATTTATACATTTTTAAACAAAACATTTGATATCTCTGCATATGCTGTAGAAGAAAAAGGTTTGTTTAATCCACTTGCGCAATCGGGAAACAAAGATTTACTTGGTTTTTTAAAATCAATACTTTCCGGACTACAACCAATTTTACTTGTAATAATAATTATAGTTTTTGCTTATACTGGATTTAAACTTGTCTCAGCAAAACAAAAAGATAACCCAGAGTCTATATCAAAAGCAAAAAACTCTATAATTTTTGTTTTAATTGGTGCATTTATAATTCTTTCCGGACCTTCTATAATTGATTTTGTACAAAGTGTATTAGAATCAATAGGGATTTCAACAACACAAAAATAAACTATAAAAATTGTATATGAATATAAAAAAAATAAAATACAGAAATCTTTTTACTACCTTGACAATAGTGATTGTTAGTTTTCTGTTTGTGGATGTTGCTGATGCAAAATTTTCTGTATCTACAATAGAAGAGTTTGTCGGGTTTTTAATCAAGATTATTACTCCAATCTCAGGTATTATAGTGCTTATTATTACACTTTTATTTTTTTGGAATGTTTTTAAAATCGGACAGAGCGGAGGATCAGAGGGTGCAAAACAAGCAAAAACTAAAATAATAGCAGGTGTGGCAACTTTATTTCTGCTTGTGTCTATATTTGGAATCACACTTGCTTTAATAAAATCACTAAACAGTGGAAAGACTGTAACAGCCCAAAAGAAAGGGATTTCAGAAGAAGTGATTGTTATACACAACCAAAACATAATCAAAACATAAAGGTGTATAATATACTTATTATAAAAATTATTTAGAAAATATGTCTTATATTATTAAAAAAGCTTTTACATTATTGGTTTTCCCAGTTTTGTTATGGTCTGTGTCTGTATATGGTGTGTCTGCACAACTTGACGGCATCAATGATTCTATTTCAACCATAGGAACTGGTGTAAATGGAATAATAATTATACTTATTTCTGGAATATTCCTTTTCTTTGTTTATAACTTAATACACATGCTTTTAAGTCCTTCAGATGAGACAAAAAAAAAGGTTCTCTGGAGTGTTATTGCTATGTTTTTAGTTACATCTATATGGGGTATTACAAATTTACTCGGAAATGCTTTAAGTATAGATAGTTCAACAAGCTCTCCTATTGTTAATCCACTTACATTTGGACAATAGTCAAAAATTATGCTTACAGATATAATTGGATCTGTAAAAACAATTGTAGCTGGATTACTTGGTCTTGTAATAGCACTTATAGTATTTAGGTTTATTTACAATGCTATAAGTCTTGCTGTTAGTCCTGGTTCTGACGGTAATAAAAAAAGCTCTGTGGCATATGCTCTTTTGGGTATTGTGGTTTTGGTTTTCATTTCTGGGGTAATTTTTTTGATAACCGATTCTATTGGGATAGATCAATCTTCAGGAGGAAATTTTATTAATCAAATATAAACAAAATATGGAAACAAAAAAATTTTCAACTATTTTAGAACTATTTTCAGATAAGGTAGTAGACCCAGGACTCACACTTTTGTTTGTCTTGTCAATTTTCTGTTTTTTATATGGTCTTTTGCAGTTCTATATAAACTCTGATTCGCCTGACGCTAGGGGGAAATATGTCTATGTGCTGGTATATTCAGTCATTGGATTTGCTTTTCTGTTTGGATTAAAGTCTATATTAAGTCTCATTACCTTTTAATAAAATTTCTTTTATTTTATAAAATTCTTTATAATGTATATATTGCCGAAGTGGCGGAATTGGTAGACGCGCAAGACTTAAAATCTTGTCTCTTTTTGAGGTGCGGGTTCGATCCCCGCCTTCGGCACAGAAAATTAAATAAAATTAGAAAACCGAACACCTATCAGTCTTATTCCTTTGGTTTTGTGTTCTGTTTTTTCTATTAATTTGTTTATGTGTTTATAAATGTGTTTGTCTTCTATAAAAGGGGTTGTACTTGTGATACTTCTTGTTATTAACTTAAAGTCTTTGTATTTTATAACTATCGATAGGGTTTTAGGTTTTAGTTTTTTTATATCTATTTCTTTTTTGATTCTTGATACAAAAGGGGATAGCACTCCTATAATTTCTTCTTTGTTATATATTTTTCTTTCAAATAAAGTTGTTTCCTTTCCCAGTGATTTTATTTTACGAGTTGTTTTTATTTCTCGATTATCTATAGATCGAGCGATGTTATATAAATATCCACCAAATTTTCCAAAATGAGCCTCAAGCTCTATCTGTGAATATCTTTTTAAATCCTTGCCAGTATATATGTTTAGTCGGTGCATTTTTTGTTTGGTTTTTATACCAACACCATGAAATTTACCAATAGGTAGTCCCTCAACAAACTTAACTGCTTCCTTTGGAAGTATGACGGTTAATCCGTCTGGTTTTTGGTAATCAGATGCTATTTTAGCTAAAAATTTGTTATATGAGACACCAGCAGATGCGGTAAGTGAAAGTTTATCTTTTATTTCTTTTTTTATTTCTTTTGCTATTGTTGTTGCCGAACCTTTATATAATTTGGAGTCCGATACATCAAGATATGCTTCATCAAGAGAAACACTTTCAATGATGTTTGAATACTTACTTAAAATTTCTTTTAACTGAAGTGAAACTTTTTTATATACACCGCTCCTTGGTTTTATAAAAATACACTCCGGACATAGTTTTTTTGCCTGAAAAGCAGGCATAGCAGATCGCACTCCAAACACACGAGCTTCATAACTACAAGTAGCTACAACACCACGACCAGAAATATTTCCACCAACTATAATAGGTTTTCTTTTTAAGTTTGGATTATCTCTCTGTTCTACTGAAGCATAAAAAGCATCCATATCTATATGTATTATTTTTTTTACCATAGTAAAAGTGTATCAATGATTTTGTCTATACAACCAAAAGGAATACACTTTAAAAATAATTTTGTCCGCCCACCAGGATTCGAACCTGGGACCATCAGCTTAAAAGGCTGCCGCTCTACCAGCTGAGCTATGGGCGGTTTTGACACTATCAGTATATCTTATTCTACACTCTATTTAAAGTAGTAGGTAAAGAAGACTGACAAGAAAAAATCCCCGCGAAGGGATCTTTTCAAATGTTGATTCTTGCGAACCACCATGACATTAATTCTTTCAAACTAATGCTACTAAAAGTATACCTTGGTTGTCTTTTTGTGCAAGTCGAGGTTTGTTGTGGATTTGGTGGAAGAAGTGGATAAACAGAAAATAGTTTGAAATACAAGGACTGCTTCTAAGTTTTTTTGTGGAAAAATACAATTTCTAGTATTGTATTTCAAACATACTGTGTCTTTTGGGGTGGTAGTTATTATTTATCTTTAGTGTCTTTTAATACCAATGTAAAGTTTTTAAACTTTTTGCCAATTATTTTTTTTATAAAAATCAATTGTAGATACATTGGCGCAAATAAAAGAGTGATTGCTAATGCAATGGAAAGAAAGATAAACAAATACAATCCCGATAGTGAAGAAAAGAAAAAACTTAAATATATAACGACTGCACATATGGATACAAAAACTAAAATATATGTGAGATAAACTCTCCAAAACACAAACCAAAAAAATCTACACCCCACATTCCAACTACCAAATTCCTCAAACTCTTTTGTATTGTTGTTTTTTACCGAGAGGATAAAATTTTTAAATTTTACTCCTATAATTTTTTTGCTTAGAAAAATTTGCAATAGTATAAAAAGAGGGGAAGCAGCAGCACCGAAACCAAACGAGAAAAGTAAAAAAACAAGACTGTTTAAAAAACTCTCACCATCATTTATAAAACTCAAAACAAAACTAAATGTAATTCCACCAACAAGCAAAACTAACAAAGATCTTCTCAAAAACATCCACCACCAAATCCGAAGGGCTATATTCATTGTTGGTTTGATTGTTTCTATTTGTTGTTCCA
>JABAAK010000062.1 GCA_014238775.1 Candidatus Paceibacter sp.
CATATAATATCTGATTTTGAATCAAAATACAAAAAAACAATAAGTAATGCTATATTCACCGGAGGAGGTAGTACAATGAAAGGACTGATTTCTATGTCCAGGGAATATATACAAACACCAACAGAATTAGCAGATCCTTTTTCCTCATTGAAACACCCAACAGCCATGTCTGCTATATTAAGAGATTCTGGTGCTGAATTTACTGTTGCTATTGGAGTAGCACTTAGACTGTTAGAATATTAATAACCAAAACTTGTTTTTAATAGTATAATTAAAGTAATATGAAATCAAAATGGTCTTCAAATTTTTTAAAATCTAAATTTCAAGGAGGGTCCGAGAAGGACAATTTGTCTAGTATGGATTTGGGTATAAAAAGAGATAAAACAAAATCTGTATCTGTGTTTTTTGTATTATCTTTAATTATTATGTTTATTTTTATAATTTTGACAGTACTTTCAATTATTACCTCTACTTTTTTTGATAGCCAAATAAAAGAACTCACAAATGTTTTAAAGCAAAAAGAAAGTATTTTTGAACCACAAGTTATAAGGTCTATAAACAGTTTTTCTAAACAAATTGAGGGTATTAAAAAACTACAAACACAACAGGTAGATATTTTACCGGCATTAAATACATCTCTATCTCTGGCAACACCGTCTACACAATACACCAAACTTTCTTTAAACAGGACTGATATAGACTTATACTCCGTAACAGTATCTGCTGTTACATCTTCATTGCCAGGATATTTACAGCAACTTAGAAGTTTTCAAAAGACAACTCTTCTAGAAGAACAATCTGTTTCCTCAGTGCGCATAGGAGAAAATCAAATAGTGTCATTTTTATTACAAGGAAAAATTTCTCCAAGTAAGTTAACAGAAACTAATTTTACTCCGTCTCAAAAAATTATAGATAGTTCAATAAAGATACAAGAATTTCAACAAACAAGAGATAACGTAATAGAAGGTGGTTCAATAAACAATAAGCTAGAAGGAAATTAATATGGAAAGTTCATCAATTACATCAGCTGCTTTTATAGTAATTTCATCTTTTTTGATGTATTATTTTATCCTTCCTAATACACAAACTTTAAAATTAAAATATGAAAGAATCAATAAATTAGATTTATTGATTGAGGATGCAAAAGAAATACAATCAATACGAGATGATTTAAAAGATCAATACAACCAAATAAGTGAAACAACATTAAAATATATAAGAGATATATTACCTATGTACACAGACAAAACACTTGCTCAAGGGTTAATTGACTTATCATCAATTGCTTCAAGTAGTGGTTTAAATAAATCTGATACTTTAATTTCCATCTCTGGAGAACAAGGTGTTGTATCAAATATAGCAGAGGGTGTAAAAGAGTCTGTAGTAACAGTGGTTTCTGATGTAAATATAAACACTATATATGAATTTGTACGACAACTAAATAGGTGGAATAGATTAGTTATAATAGACTCTATAGAGATAAATTCATTAAAAGAATCTTCAAATGTTCGTATGGTTATAAAGATAAAAATGTTATTCACTTAGTATGCAAAAAACACATAAATTTAAAAAATCCCAATCATTTATAAAGTTTTTTATATTTGTTGCTGCAGTATTTTATGTTGGATCATTTTTTGTCAAAGAAACCAAAGAATTAGAAAACAAAGAAGAATTAAGTAGTTCTTTGTTTTTAGATTTTGATGCACTTCTAAGGAATTCAATAATTGATTTGGATTTTGTTAACTCAATAAAACAAGACAGTGGGTCTATTAAATCTATTACAGTACCGGAAGTAACTTCTGGAAGAAAAAATCCTTTTGTACCAACAACATAATTATGGAGAACAAAGAAAATATAGAATTCAAATTACCAAAAAATTTTAAAATTAAATCTGAATATTTAAATTTTATAACAAAAGATTCTGCACAGCATTATAAAATTGTTCCTTTGTTTTTTAAAGAAAACAAACTGACTGTCGGCGCAGTTACTCCTGATGACATTGATGTAAGAGAAGTTTTGAAATTTATTGGAGTGCATTCAAATATAGATTATGAAATTAAAAGAATTTCACAAGAAAATTTTAATGAATTAATAAAAGAGTATGAGAATACACAACACATAGTAGATGAAACATTAAAAGATTTTGATCTTGAAGACATAGGAGAACAAACGGATGTTGAAGAAATTGTTGATGTAGAGGGTGGAACAGGTGCAAGTGAACAAAACAGTACCATTATAAATGTAGTTTCATCTGTTATCAAAAAAGCTACAGAGATTGGTGCTTCTGATATACACATAGAACCAAAGCTCGGTAAATCAAGTGTTAGATATAGGATAGATGGTGTGCTTGAGGAAGCCTCCAACTTTCCAAAAAAAGTACATTCTCCTATAATTGCTAGAATAAAAATATTAGCAAAACTTAGGTTGGATGAAACCAGAAGACCACAAGATGGTTCTTTTTCTGCAAATATAAAGAATAACAGAGTAGATTTTCGTGTAGCTACATTACCAACAGCAGAAGGTGAGAAAGTGGTGTTACGTGTTTTGGACAAGTCTGTTGGAATCAAAAGCTTTGATGATTCTGGTTTTTCAAAAGATGATGTTAAAAAAATTAAAAAAGCAATGGGATTACCATATGGATTAATTTTAGTAACTGGTCCTACAGGGTCTGGTAAGACTACTACACTTTATTCAATATTAAGTAATCTTGATAAAACAACACAGAACATAGTTTCTTTGGAAGATCCTGTGGAATACAGGATAGATGGAATATTTCAATCAGAAGTTCGATCTGAGATTGGATATAATTTTGCTACAGGGCTTCGTAGTATATTACGATGTGATCCGAATATTATACTTGTTGGTGAGATACGAGATGCAGAAACAGCTAGACTTGCAGTACAATCTGCATTAACTGGTCACTTGGTTTTCTCTACCATACACACAAATAGTGCGGCAAATACTGTTTCCAGATTAATAGAATTTGGTGTTGATCCTTTTCTCTTAGCACCTACTGTGAGTTTGATTATAGGACAAAGATTAGTAAGAACACTTTATGAAAATAAAGGTACTCCTATTGAGTTGACTACTTCTATGCAAAACCAAATAGAAAAAAAACTTGAAACAGTTTCCGATGAAATTAAAAAAGAAATTTTACCAGCAACACACTTATTTAAGCCTAAGAAGACAGATGATAAACCAGATGGATTGAAAGGAAGGACAGTTGTTTCTGAGGTTATGCTTGTAACCAACGAGATAAGGTCTTTAATTCTTGATGGTAAAAATGATTTGGAGATTTTAAAACAAGCACAAAAAGAAGGAATGACAACTATGTATCAGGATGCATTAATAAAAGGGATAAAAGGAATAATTCCGATAGAAGAAGTAAACAAGATAAGTGTAAATGCAAGTGATGATTTTGCAGAAGATATGTTTACAAAAGATTTAAATCAAGAAGTACAAGAATTATAATGGATTATATAAAAGAATTGTCGGAATTAATAGAAAATCTTATTGCAAGAGATGGATCTGATTTACATCTTTCTGTTGGTATGTCACCTGTGGTTCGTATACACAGACATTTATCTGTAGTTGTTGGAAAACCGGTTTTAACCAAAGAAGACACTGAAGGTTTTGTAAAAGCAATTACAAACCCTGAAGATTTAGAACAAATAAAACAAAAAAAAGAATTGCTTTTTAATCACACTCATAAACACGGAAGTGAAAGTTATAGTTTGCGTGTAACTACGTTTGTTGAAAAAGATGGGATTGGAATTGCTATTAGATTAATTCCAAAACTTAACAAAGGTATTGAAGAATTGAAATTACCTAAAATTTTATCCTCTATAATTGATTTTCCACAAGGTTTATTTTTAATAGTTGGTCCAGCAGGTCACGGTAAATCTACTACAATGGCTGCTATGATTGAAGAGATTAACCAAAAAAAAACAAAACACATAGTTACAGTAGAAGACCCAATAGAGTTTTTGTTTAAAGACAATAAAAGCATCATCACACAGAGGGAAGTTCCTCGCGATGTAAATACTTTTGTGGATGCATTAAATAACGCTCTAAGAGCTGATGTTGATATAATTATGGTTGGTGAGATGAGAAATACAAACACAATGCAATCTGTTATAACAGCTGCAGAGGTGGGACACCTAGCAATCTCTACAGTACATGCAAACTCTGCATCTCAAACTGTACATAGGATTATAGACTCATTCCCACCAGAACACCAAAACCAAGTAAGACAACAATTAGCACAAGCATTAATAGGAGTATTTTCTATTAGATTAATAGAAAGAAATAAAGGTGGTCTTATACCAGCGTGTGAACTAATGTTAAATAATACAGCAATTTCAAACTTAATAAGAGAAAACAGAATACAAGCCATTGATGGTGTTATACAAACATCAGGAGAGGAAGGTATGATTAGTTTAGATCGGTCGTTAGCAGAACTTGTTCGTTCAGATGAAATATCATTACAAAGTGCACAGAGATATACTGCAAACATCGCTGATATTACAAGATTGTTATAATTTTATATGGTTATTTATATATATGAAGGACTAGACAAAGATGGAAAAGAAATCTCTGGAGAGATGAAGGTTGTGTCTAAAAACAGTTTAATAAATTTGTTACAAAGAAAAGGGATAGTTGTTAGTTCTGTAAAAGAAAAAGAAACAAAAAAATTTAACATAGTTCTTTTTCGTAGAATTAAATCAAAAGAGATGGTTATCTTTTTAAGACAATTGGCAACTTTATTTGAAGCTGATATACCTGTGTTACGTATTTTTGTTTTGGTTGCAAATCAAACAAAAAATGAATATTTTAAAGAAATTTTAATAGATATCTCTGACCAAATAAAAAATGGTGTTTCACTTTCCCTTGCTTTTTCAAAATACAGAGACATATTTGGTGATTTCTTTATAAGTATAGTTGAAGTTGGTGAGGTTTCAGGTACTATGTCTAGATCTTTTTTATACTTAGCTGATTATAAGGAAAGATCATACGAAATCACAACAAAAGCAAAAAGAGCACTTACTTATCCTATATTCGTTTCGGTTACATTTTTTGTAGTGATGTTTGTGATGTTTGTGACTGTTATACCTCAACTCTCAGCAATTTTTGCTGATTCTGGTGCAGAAATACCTAAAATAACAGCTGTTATTCTTTCTATAAGTAATTTCTTAGTTGGAAACGTTTATCTTGTTATAACACTATTTTTTGGAACCGTTGGTTTTTTTGTATGGTATTTGAGGACAGAGGATGGCAAGTACGCTTTGGATAATCTTTTGTTGACTATGCCATTAATAAGTAATTTGTTTAAAAAATTATATGCTGCTCGTTTCACTGATAACTTATCTATAATGCTTTCGAGTGGTGTTACCATGCTTAAAGCTTTTGAATCCATTAGTGGTGTTATTGGCAATAGAGTTTTTTCAGATGCACTGTATGAAGTTGCAGAAAAAATAAAAGCAGGTCAATCTCTATCAAACGCCCTAAGTGCAGAACCATTAATAGGTAAAGACATATCAGCTTTAGTTAAGACTGGAGAAGAGGCTGGAAAACTAGCAGACATAATGGCTACAATCTCAAAATTTTATCAACAACAGTTTTCAAATGCAGTAAACACTATGATTGATTTAATACAACCAGCTATAATAGTTATTTTTGCTGGTTCTGTGGGTGTGTTACTTGCTTCTGTATTGCTTCCTATATATTCTATAACC
>JABAAK010000067.1 GCA_014238775.1 Candidatus Paceibacter sp.
GTCAGTCAGTGATGCCAGATTGGAAAGTATCCATTATGCCAGAATTCGGGTTTTTCATATTATGCTAGATAATGCTAAAAGATTTGGACATATAATGCTAAAAGTATGCCAGAAAATTTCTCAAAAAGCGACAACAAACAATAATTATGCTAGATCTATGCCTAAATTATGCAGTAAATAGCGTCAAATAAGTCATTATGCCTAATATATGCTAGACCAGGTCGTAATTATGCCAGATATAATCTAGATAAGTGGTTACGCTAGAATTATGCTAGACGGTTCAAATTATTCCATATCTAGTACCATTTATGCCAGAATAACACCACTAATACTGGCCATTAGTGAGGTAGTTTGCGAGAAAAAAATTGGGGAACTGCACACTTCTGTTACAAATGATTTTCATAAAGAGCTTAGTCGTCAAGGCAGATCAATAAAATAATGTAGTGGTACATATTCTAATCTAAAATCCCATGAATGTTTACGATGGATAGATACTGTAGCTATGAAGATTTTTTAATTAAGTGATCAAAAATTTCTATAAAGAAGAAATATTATAGCAACTTACTGAATAAAAAGTCAATACCTGCCACCGTATTCACTAAGCTAAGTTAGAACTTAAGATATAAGCAAGAACTTAAGTTTTAAGAAAGATCTTAGTAAAGATAGATTTGTAGAAGGAACTTATTGGTATCTACTAAGAATGAAGTTGGAACTTCCGTGGCCTACTTTAGATAATGCACGTAGTTGCACATCAGTTTTATCTGGAACTGTTTTTAAAGAGAAGGTAACCGTTAAAACTCTCTACGACAGACATTCTGTTTATACAAAGCTAGTTTGCTTAGAAAGATACAACAATAGACTTAGCTTTGAGGAAGTTAACATCTTGGTCTTGAAGCTGTAGATTCAACCGATTCAGTTTGCAAAAGTATCACTAAGATAAGCGATATCATCCTTTCTTATTTTGATTTCGTCAGACAGTTTGGGACTAAAACCATCCAAAACTGGACTATGGTATGAAATAATTCATTAAACCCCTAATAGATTGTTTCCCTTTGACAACCATCTGACTTTTGTGTGAAGAAGAAGTCGTTCGAAATGTTCATCATTCTCATGGCAAAGAATCCACGATAATGTTCAACAGTGGTATATTGTGATGTTCAAAAAATGATCGAACACTTCAAATATGGAATCTCCCCTCGTAGTAACTAGTGATTTGGCAAATAGTAACTCTTCTGATGTGGTTCGTTTTTTTGTAAAACGTACGTATGCCAGTAATAGTGCTTCATTGTTACAGAGAGTTGACTCATCAAATTGCAGTCTAAATTTTATGGTTTGGAGCACATTATTGACCATCTCGTCAATTCGCCTAGCAACTGTATCATTACTCAAGGGGATGGTATGTGCTCACTATGTGGTTATCCAACTTCCTTGCAATTAAATTTGAAATATTGTATGAAGCTAACATTCCGTATTTGTTCTTAGTATTTCCTATTTTGAACATATTAGAAAGGGTATTTCGTCACATTTTTTTAGCTTGTATATTTTCGAGAAAGCAATGTCTTCTTTGCTATGGTCAGGATGTTTCAGCGAAAAATGGTCTTTCAATCGTGATGGTTTCATTGCTGCATTGCAAAAAACATGTTCGCAAATCAGACACATAGCAAGTTAACAATTGGATGGTGAAGGGATAAAGCCATAGCGCAAATAATCGATGGAATATTGTCGACGTTACTTTTACCAGAAGTAGCTATTTAGTTCTTTAGCAATATGATATAGATTCTGAGATATATTTCGGATATTTCTAATATTATCCTTCCAATCCTATATATATTAAATGGATTGATATCATCTTTGTATGGAGTTCTTATTTGTTTTGTAATGACAGTAATTTATTATATGAATCCTATTTGAATTCCATCGTGCTAAGCATTTATTACTGTTATTTGTTTCTAACAGTTCACGGAATATTCAAACAAGTGCCTTAGTTATTAACTGGTTTGACAACGGGTCGAGAGAGACAAAATACCAGTCTGGTCGGGTCACGAAATTCTAGACTGGCTCCATCACTGTTCGTTAATGTATATGGAAAAAGTAAAATACACCATGAAATATTACAGCTTGATAATTATTTTGCAGTGTATTAGAGATTTTCGTGTGTAAGCAGAAATGGTATCTTAATCGTGTGTAAGCATATACACTAAATGTTTCGGGTGTACGCGTGGACCCGAAGATTTTCAGAGTATTCGAGTGTATCACAAGGGTTGTTTATACAGCCAGCGGACAAAGGTATTCGAACACCACTAAACTTACATGTACTAAATGTGGTATTTACTGAGTAAGTGCTAAGTTGGGATCCAAGAAGGTAATTGGAATATTCAAATATCTGAAGTATATCGTATTAGCAATAACATTTGTGAAAATTTTTTAAATTTAGATATTCCACGGTGTTAATTTATTAAGATATTAATGAGCCAATTAAATTTGGAAAACCAGATATCAACAGAAATATTAAGAATATGTAAAATCTGATTGCAAATTTGGTATCTAGGTACATGAATCACCCCATATTCCAATTTTCTAAGCATTTACACTTTTTTCAACGGAGTTGAAGTCATTGTTATTCTGTGCCACTTGTGCTACTTATGGCACAAGTGGCAGAGACACATTTTCA
>JABAAK010000073.1 GCA_014238775.1 Candidatus Paceibacter sp.
TAGTGTGAAGGGATTCTCGTTTTCTGGTTTCGGCAAGCAACTACCAAAGTCCAGACAGCATGATACAGCTGGACTCTGTTACCTGTATAATCAACAAATATATTCTCTGAGGTAGTGTCAATTGTTAGTTGCTTAGGATTGTGTATTCGGGTGGGCAGGGGTGTGTGTAGATAGACAGGGTAGCGCCACCTGCCAACACACTTTGTTATACGTCAATTATTTTCCAACAGTAGCTGTAACTGTGTCAGGACACGAGTTGAAAGAAGTAACGGTAAAGCAAATATTAAATGCCTGCGGATTATAACACACTCCATACTCATCTTCTACTAAAGAAGCATAGCCAAAACACAGGTACTGTTTGATAGGCAGCTGACTGGTGGAGAGTCTGAAGTGAGTGTTACGAGTGTAACCCAGGTCTGAGAAGAACTTCGGAGACATATCATGCTGCTTAGCAATCATCTGTAACCCAAACAGATGTCTGTCTATTCCTTGTCCGTTCATAGCTTCCACTGCGTATCTACCATGAGCTGTATTGAACTATCTCAAGAGATGTAGTATAACCGTAGTGTCTTGGTCAGAACACAGAGCTCTGACTAAAGCAATAGACTCTATCGAGGTAAGTCGCATGGTGTCAGTCCGACCTTCAAGGAATTTCCTGGTGGACACGCTCTCATAGCAAGCAGTAGGCTTATCGTGAATCTTGTAGAAAGTGAGTTGTATCGCCAGCTGTATCATGCTGTCTGGACTTTGGTAGTTGCTTGCCGAAACCAGAAAACGAGAATCCCTTCACACTAAGTTTGTTCGATAGCTCTGACCGGCTGTGTCTGTCTAGAGAAGTCAGCACTCCTACTGGTATATGTCCCTCCTCAGGTGTAGCCAGTATTCGGGACAGCAGGTGCTTAATCAGGTGTGTTTCTAGAGCCCTCTTCGAATCTCCTTCTCCAATCAAAATAGGAAGTTTAGAGAAGAGACCCTGTGGATAACCATGATGTGATTACTATCAGGAGAATGTCTCAGTGAGTCTACTGCTACCCCTGGTATCCTGTAGGTACCAGGAAGACTCTTGTACTGATGCATACACAGGGGCGTGTCTCTAAACCTGTCTTGAGATAATGTACCTCTCCGAATTCGTTCAAAGAACAAACCAGTTCCATGTAAATAATTACTCGCTAGATCCAGCATATCAGAAACTGACTTGAATAGTACTTTCTTACTCAGAGAAACTGGAGTTAGTATGGGATGAAGAGTGTTTTAAGGAACTTTTTCAGAGTTTGTTCTAATTCGGGGACGGGTAGCTTGGGCAGGGGAGAACACGAATCTAGAGAATGAGAAACAGATTTAGGACAGCTCTAGAACTTATGACATTTAAACGTATGTGAATAAATAAGATAAAGAAATACAGTATGTTAAGTACAAAACAAAAATAGACTATAAAGGTATCAAGTTAGGCTTAGAAATACATAAAAAGGTTAGTAAACGACGTAGTATAAGTAAAGAATAGTAAATTCAGGTTTTTCGGAAATGGCGAATCTGATACTGAGATTCTAAATCCCGAATAACTTCATCTTCAGTAAATCTTCTCCAATTATTTTTAATGTATGGATGTTTCTGGACATCGTAATGTTTCACAAATTCGTCCTCAAATAGGCAAAGGACCCAACGCCAATATTTTGATTCTAAGGCATCTTTACCTAAAATACTCCAAGATTTAAACCTTGAATTGACATCTTTGTAGTTAACAAAATCATAGAAAACACCTTGATACCGGAATCGACATTGGTCTCTAATACCTGTGGTGCATTCAATAGGAGAAATTCTTTGGGTATCTATTTCATGCCATCCATTAACCCCATTGGGCGATGAAAACAACCACAATAATGATCATGAGTTCCACAAGACAATTGACAGAGTTCATTACAGAAAGGACACAGCTCTTGACATTCTAAGATAGTGTCTGTAATGTTTTCGTAAAAAGAAGCTATTCGTCCCTCTAAACACTCTGTAGTCCACGAGATCCAATCAAATTGTCCTTTGAGGAATCTCAATTCTTTGGCGTAGAAATCTGAGAATTGATTATAGTTATATACATTGTGTATATCTAATACGTCTAAGTCTTCGTAAGTAACGTTTCTAACTTTATGTGCAATCTGTGAATGAAACCTTATCTTGAAATAGATCCACGACCCAGAGCTAAGAGAATCCTGGATTTGACAAACACCAGAACAGACTGCAATGAAAGTTTCAATTAATGAATCAAGTTGTAGCTTGGTTTTAATATTTTCTTTAACTTCATCTCTCTTCGAGAATGTAACAAGGTCTTTTTGGGTAAATTCAGTCAAAAAGTTAATAGGATTAGTGATGTAAGATATATAATCATCGAATACTTTAGCAGAAGCTAATTTTTTGAGAATTTGCAAAATAAGAGATGCTCTGTCGGAGTAGATAGCATTATACTTTGTATCTTCTTTAAAAACTACAAAAAATAATTGAGGAATAGTATCTGCTAGGCTCTCCTTCATTCCGTTAAATGTGATTTTCGCGAGTTCTAGTGCACATGCATTTTCTGATTCAATTCCTTCACACAGTTGAACAAAACTGTGCTTTAATTTTTGCTTTAACTGATCAAGTTTTTTATCTAGACTTGTTTTTGATATAAATTGCTGTTGTATGTTCTCAAGAGTTGGGATAGCCTTACAACAACTGTAGAAGATTAAATCAAAGAGGAAATCTGTTGATAACTCAAGGGAATTCTGATTGTTGGATTTTTGGTTAGAGTTGTGATCGTTAAAAGATTTATAGCAAATATCAATTATTATGTGAAAAGAATTCTCATCATATGGAGATTCGTTCATGAGAAGAAATGATAAGTGTTTATGTATACTTCTCTCACATTCTGTGATCAGAATGTAGCAGATAGTGATAAATTGATGATTCCCAACTTGGGTATCTGATTTTGTATTTGAAAATATGTTCGAAATAATTCCTAAGGTTGTTGTATGAACCTTTTTACATGAATCACTCAGAATGTAATAGAAAGATTTTGGGTTTTTTTGAGAGATAGACAAGTGCTTAAACTCTCTTCTTCCAATAGCAACAAACTCATTTGGATCTTTCAAAAGATATTTATTATCAGGTAAAACACGCAAAGATCTTATAACACCAGAATCCATAATGGCACTTAGTAAATCGTTACTTATGTTACAGTATTCTGGCGTTTCAATGCATATATTCGACCTCCATTTCTTCCAAATTGTGTTGAACTTGTCGTTCATCTGTTCTGGATCAGTCAGAGATTCTCTTTTGTTCTTCATTTCAGTGAAAAAGGTTAGAACCTTAGAAATTATGTCTTTGCGGGATTTCTCAAAATCTTCATCCATTTGTTTCTTAGTTTTCTGAAGATTGTAAACAACATTGAAATCTTTCTCCATTTTGTTTGTGTACATTTCTCGTTTATTTCTGAAGTACATATCAGTTTTAAACTCCCATTGACGAAATATTTCAGAATTCTTATGATCTTGGAAATAGTGCTGCATTATACATCGTTGCTTACGAAGCTCAATTTTTGGATTCAGTCTTTCGTCGTTTAAACGCGACATTAAAGTATCCCTAGTTCCGGCAA
>JABAAK010000108.1 GCA_014238775.1 Candidatus Paceibacter sp.
TATAATCATTTTATTACCAAATTTTTCCAAAAATTCTTTAGCATCTTCTTGGTTCCAGCCATTATAGTTTGTATCTTGCCATTTCTTAGGAAAGATATGTTCAATCTCGAATTGCTCTAAAATTAATTCTTTTTGTTGAGCATTTTGATATGCGTACAATAAAATTAGTCCTTTAATAATTTTTGTTGTTGCATTACTAATCATAGTTTGTAAAGAAGGTTCTTTGAATCCTTCTAGTTTTATATTCATTTCATAGTTTCTATCTTTACTACTTAGTTTTTGGCATTCGTTAAAAGTATCACCTTTAATAGCGTTGACTGTCGGGTTTTCTATAAATTTGACATACAAAAATGCTGTTAGTCTTTTTAAGAATTTTGGGAAAATTTCTCTAAAATTAGAGTCATCTTTTTTTGTCAGATAAAAAACACTAGTTATATACCTCCAATATTCGTTTGGATAACAATGGAGGCAATGTAAATATTTATAGGCTTCTAAACTAATTTTTTTATTTTCAAAATCAAGGTCTTTTTTATTGATAGCTTGCCAAAAAGTCGCTAGTTTATCTAAATCATCCATAAGACTTGGTTCTTTTAATCTCTTGTAGCTATTTTCTGCATAAAATTTTCTTAAGCTAATTTCAACTTTCTTTCTACTTTCTCCGCCAATATAGCGTAAATAAAAGCTAAATAAATCATTCAGGCTTATTTTTGCACTTTTTGCAATTTCTAGTAACTCTTTCCATTGAGTAATAAATTCTTCTTTTTTGTTATCTGGGGTTTTTTTATAAATTTCTGATTTAAAAATATCAGAATCAGTTAAAGGCAAACCTCTATCATTGAGTGTAGAAAATATTGTTAAAGCAGAATCAAAACTATCGCAATCTATGGGGAAAACAATACATTTTTTTAATATATCTACAAGTAAGCCTTGCCATCGTGTAGTATTTTCAGTAGCATATTCCTTACATTTTTCATAAAAAAAATTGTAGTTTTTTTGATATTTACTTTTATTATTATCTAAACCTCCCTCTGCTAGGATCCTATGAAATACATCATTATCTGTTGCTGTAGCAACCTTTGATTTAATATGTATATTTTTTTTATCTGTAACTTTGCCAGAAATAGGATCTATTTTCCAAATACAAGGCTCAATTTTCAGTTTCAATCCCTTAATATTGTCATCTTCTTTACTTTCCTCTTCTAGCTTTTTATAAAAAGCTCTTAATAATAAAAAAAGTGAAGTTATTCTTTGTTGTCCATCAATAATTATAATATTTTCATTTTTTTCTTTACATATAACTATTGTACCTAAGAAGTATTCTTTTTCTTTTCCTTCTTTAGAAAAACCAGTAATATCTTCCCATAAAATTCCACATTTTTCTTTGTCCCAACTATACTCTCTTTGATAATCAGGGATAATAAATTTTTTATTTTCTATACTTAATAAATCTGTTATGTTTTTTTTATTAACACTTAATTTTTCCATAATAATTTTTAATATTAAGATTTATCATTTAACAGAATGTCCTAGTAATAGGTTAAAGTTTTTATTGATAAATTATTTTTTTAGTGTAATATAATTACTATAATTGAAACTGTTGAATTAGTCTCTAGAAGAATGGTAGCATAATATTATTTTCTTAAATATGTCAAACTCAAAATATAAAAAATTGTTATGAGATAAAAAAACCGATGCGTAAAAATTGAAAATTAGTAAGTTATTTTTCAGGCAAAAATTTTAAAGCCATTTTTGAATTGAGCATAAAGCTTTCAAAAAATGTATTGACGTAGTATTATTATTTTATTATAGTAGTTTTACTTAGTAAATAACATGGCATTAGTAGA
>JABAAK010000066.1 GCA_014238775.1 Candidatus Paceibacter sp.
AAAACTCCTGACGCAGAAGTAAATGTTTGTAATAAATCTGAGATTACAGGATCTTGAGTAGGTCCAATTATTCCGCCATTGCCAGCCATAATTTAAACCTCCTATGCGTCTGTGATCAATTCAAATGATATTGTAAGATCTAAGTCGCCAGCTGCACTTGCTTGTGCTTGTAGATTGTCTCCTTCTCTTAGATAAATAGGAGTATCAGAAACTACTAAAGAAGCGTCTGCTGGTACTGAGATTGTTTTTGCTAAATAAGTTGTTGCGTCTGCGCCAGTCACTGTTGTGTTTGTAAAAGTTTGTGCGGCCGTAACAATTGCTACATCAACATCCGCTGCAGATGAGCCGTCAACATTTGCTACCACAATTCTATTAATTTTTAAAAGATAACCTGAATCAGGATCTATTAAATTAACCAGTCCGCCAGTAGGTAAATTCCATCCTAACGTTCCGGCTGTGATTGCGGTTACACTTACTATATTTGGATTTGCCATAATTTTTTATTTCCTCTATTGTTATTTACCCGAAAACTATCGCCATTGCAATAGCTACTCCTGTTGATATTCCGGCTGCCGGAAGAGTAGCAAAACTCATAGCTCCTGATCCGTCTGTTTTTAAGTATTGATTTGCTGATCCGTCAGCAGAAGGTAGCGTGTATAATGGTTGGGCCGCTACGGCTCCAGCACCACTTGCAGTACCCACCATTCCTGAACTACGAATATCTGTTCCATCATGATAGCAAAAAGTACTACCATATTTAGGAACTAATATCCCTGTTTGACCGGTAACTTTAAAAGTAATTGTGTTTCCAGCAGCTCTAGTTGTACCATCTATAATTAAGAATGGTTTTAAAATAGATGCCGAACCTCCAGGAGATGATCCTGAACCAGCAGTAGCTGCAATATCTAAAACTCTATTTCCTGCAGTTGATCCAGTAAGGTGTATAATAAAAGCTCTACCATCATAAGTTCCAGTAGAGTTATCAGGGATAGTTAAAGTTCTATCTGCTGTCAATGCGACAGAGATATAACCAAATGTATCTCTTAGATAATTTAAATTTAAATTAGTATTGGTTCCCCATGTACCGGCGTTTTCACCAGTAGTCATTAAGTTAAAACCAAGTGAGTTATAATTTGATGCCATAAATCTCCTTATCCTGCGTGTGTTACATACGTATAAGACGTATTCCCTGTTATGTCAATATCTTTATATCCTAAAGCACTTATTTCCCCAGCATTAACTGAAGCAGTAATTGAATATCCTGTCACCCCTACTACGTCAGCCGGCGTTATTGCACCCACAGAACCAGTAGCTTGTAGACCAGATAATCCTACAGCCATATCGTCAATAGTTGTTGAACCTACAGAACCTGTTGCTAATAAGCTAGCAGTAATAGGAACTAATACCGCTTGAGTAATAGTAAGAGATCCTAGAGTTGCTGTTGCCCCGAAACCACTAATCTCATATATCATCTCATGACCAAGACTACCCACTGATCCAGTAGCTAATAAACTTCCTACTCCCTGACTATGATCTGCTCCATCATTAATATTTGGAACTCCTAAACCAGCGCCTATTTGCGCTGGACCACTGAAAGCAAAATTAATCATATCAAAAGCATAGGTAGGAGTACCTACACTTGCAGTCATTTCTATACCTGTAAGTGCTGCAATAGATAATTGAGTTGTAGTAAGTGATAAAGTTCCACCCCAGAAAACTTCTTCATTCCATTTAGGAACACCCCATCCATCAGGACCAAAACCCGCGGTCATTTCTAATGAAGTTGTTAATGGAACTGTATGAATATTTGTGCCCCACTCATTATCACCCCATGCATCTCTGCCCCAGCCCTCAGTAGAGCCAGCATAAGCAAGACTTCCTAAAGATGATGTGGCTAAAAGACTGGTTGTTATGGAGTGTGTAACGGTTCCTTGATCACCCCAAGAGTTCTGCCCCCAGGTTGTGCCGACTGCGTTCCACGTGTTAGCCATAAGGACTTACCTCCCTACGACGTTAATCTTATAATCGCTGAGCTAGAATCGTTAGTTGGAAATTGAAT
>JABAAK010000063.1 GCA_014238775.1 Candidatus Paceibacter sp.
CAAAAATCACTACTTAAGTAGTGATTTTTGTTTTTGTTTTTTTTCTTGGTATCGTACCTCCACTAGTATTTTTTCTTAACAACCTAATAAACAATTTAGGTAGATGTAGAAACCAAAGTGATCTGAATAAAAACAAGATTTTTCCGCATTTTTTGTATAAACATTGATTTTAGATAAGCAAATACTAGAAAACCTTATAATACTCAATACTTATAAACACATTATAACATAAAAAACAAATAATAGTGATTTATTTTATGGAAAAGATCAGGCTTTTTGTTTGGTATAATTTATATATGAAGAAAATAAAGGTAGTTGAATTATTTGCTGGGGTTGGTGGATTTAGACTTGGTTTTGAAAAAAGCTCTAACAAAAAATGTAATTATGATATTGTTTGGAGTAATCAATGGGAACCCTCAACAAAAATTCAGCATGCATCAGATGTTTATATAAAAAAATTTGGAAAAAAAAATCACTCGAACAAAGATATAACAAAAGTCTGTAATACAGAAATACCAAAACATGATTTGTTAGTGGGTGGTTTCCCGTGCCAAGATTATTCCGTGGCTAAAATTTTGAGTCAATCAAAGGGGATTGTTGGAAATAAAGGTGTTTTATGGTGGGAAATACATAGAATTATCAAAGCAAAAAAAACAAAATATATTTTGTTAGAAAATGTTGATAGAATTATAAAATCACCAGCAAACCAAAGGGGAAGAGATTTTGCAATTATACTAAAAACTCTTTCTGATTTAAAATATAACGTTGAATGGAGGGTTGTAGATGCTTCAGAATACGGTATGCCACAAAGAAGAAAGAGAGTTTTTATATTTGGATATAAAGAAAAATCAATTCTACACAAAAAACAATCAAAATTTTCGCCAGAAAATATTATTTTTAAAAAAGGAATTTTTGCAAAATCTTTCCCAATATCAAAAAATGATAATAAAATCAAAGAAATTCACCTTGATAAATCTTTAACAAAAATTTCAAATACTTTCGGGAAAAAAAACAAAGTATCATTTTTTGAAAATGCTGGGTTTGTAAAAAATGGTAAAATTTTTACAACAAAAATAATACCAAGTTACAAAGGTAGAAAAATTTTATTGAAAGATATTCTTCAAAAAGAAAAAGATATACCAAAAAGTTTTTATATTAAAAAAGAAGATTTAAAAAAATGGAAATATTTAAAAGGATCAAAACGAGAAGAAAGAGTCAGTAAAAACGGTAAAAAATTCATTTATTGTGAAGGATCAATGTCTTTCCCAGATAATTTATCTAAAGCATCGAGAACAATTGTTACAGCTGAAGGAGGTTCTTCTGCTTCAAGGTTCAAACATATTATTAAGATAAAGGACAAATATCGCAGGCTAACACCAATTGAATTAGAGAGGCTGTGCATGTTTCCAGACAATCACACTGCAGAAGCTTCAGACACAAAAAGAGCATTTTTTATGGGTAATGCACTGGTTGTTGGTATAGTAGAAAAATTTGCTTTGCAATTTGGAAAAGAATATGTCAGAAAATAACAGAAAAAAATTATTAAAAAAAGCTAAATTACTTGAAGGAAGAAAAATAGGAGACCTTATCAAAGAAATAAAAAAAACTGATGAATCTTCAAAAATCAAAACAAAATCAGCTGTTGGAGACGCTATTGAAACCTATTTTGAAGTCACTAAAAATAATTCTTTTTTACCAGATATAGAACACTTGGAAATTGAATTAAAAACATCACCACTGAAGTTTAACAGATTAAAAACAGAATTAACAAGCAAAGAACCGCTTTCTTTGAATATAATAAATTATTGCAAAGAAATTGAAAGTGAAGGGGATATAAAAAAATCTTCTTTTTACAAAAAAGGAAAAGAAATATTGTTGATATTTTACATACATGATGGAGAAACAAGGTCCGAATATATAATTAAATATGTTTTTATTTGGAAAATGGATGCAAGTGTTTTGTTGGAACTAGAACCAGACTATAAAAATATAATAAAAAAAATTATAAATGGAGAAGCACATAATATACACCAATGGGAACATCAGCACCTAACTCTTTGTCCTAAGCACGGTGGAAAAATGAAAGATCCAAATTGTAATAAATCAAAAACGTTGCAGCCGTTTTCCGACATAAAGGCAGAAGTTAGGGCTTTCAGATTGAAATCTAGTTATATAAATCTAATATTAAAAAGATATCTGGAATCAAAAAATATTTTTCAATCATGGGATGATGATATACAAAAAAACGGCCATGTCGTAATTAAATATGGAGAATGGCAAGAAGTTGGGGAAGGATTTAAATCTTGGGGTGAAAAAAAACAA
>JABAAK010000064.1 GCA_014238775.1 Candidatus Paceibacter sp.
TGTTGAAGCTATAAAATTATTAATTTTGTTTACATGAGCAACATACCCGGCATATAAACCTAAATGAACTTTTATTTGTTTTTCTGATATGCCGTCAATTTCCGGTAAATCAAAATTTTTTTCTTTGTAGGTAATTATTTTTTTAGTCATTATAATTCTTCAATTCTTTTTGACATATCGTCAACTATTAAACCAACAGGAGGTTTAATATATTTTCCTTTTGTTCCGGTAGAGAGATCAGAAAACTTGCAACCCCATGATAAAAGCTGTTTCCACGTGAAATCATAATAACAAAGACCAAGTTTTTTAGATTTTTGAGAACTTCCTCTTGCCGTCCAATAAACTATGTTCCATCCCTCATCGTGAAGTTTGTTTATTTTTGCAATGTTTTCTTTTATAGGTTCTGCAAGTTTATAAGACCTTCTTCCTGGGTAGTAAGATATGGTTTCGTCGATATCTATTAAAGCTATGGGTTTTTCACCTTCTGGTGTTCCTTTTTTTGATTCGCGAAGCTTTTTTATGTTGTTATTTTCCATGATTATTTATTTGCTATCATTATTATACATGACAAAAACTATAAATTTTTATAAAATTTTTTCAATAATAATAGGTTTCCTTATTATATATTTCTTTTATAATTTATATGATTCAAATCAAAATACCAAAGGAGAATTTAAAATTGTATTTTTTGATGTAGGGCAAGGAGACTCTATTTTTATAGAAGATGAGAAAGGTTTTCAAATACTTATAGACGGAGGAAAAGGAAATAAAGTTTTATCTGAACTTTCAAAAGTCATGCCATTTTATGATCGCAGTATAGATATGGTTATAGCTACACACTGGGATGCAGATCATATAGGTGGACTTATTCCTGTTTTTGATAGATATGATATAAAGGTTGCTGTAACAAATAATCAAAAAAGGGATACAAATACATACAACGAGCTTCTTAAAAGAATTAAAAAAGAAGCACACCATTTGATAATAGATAAACCACAAAAAATAACCACGCAAGCAGGTACTGAAATAGAATTTTTATGGCCTGCGGTAGAAAATATTCAAGACTCAAATAACGCATCTGTGGTTACATATATAAAAAAGTATGACAAAGAAATACTTCTCACAGGAGACATATCAAAAGAAGTTGAAAATTTGTTGACAGATATCTATAATGAGAAATTAAAAGATATAGAAATATTAAAAGTAGCACATCACGGATCGAAAACATCTTCTGGAGAAGGTTTTATAAAACACATAACCCCTGAATATTCCATAATAAACTATGGCAAAAAAAATAATTATGGACATCCACACCAATCAACAATAGAAACACTTAGGGAACACCAAAGTGAGATTATTTTAACACCAAACGGTCAGATTAAATTTGTATTTGATACAAAAGAGGATTTAACTTATATTCAATAGTATGGAGCAAGAATCAGCATTTAATATTTTAAAAACAGGATCAAATGTTTTTTTGACAGGTAGCCCTGGTACCGGAAAAACATTTCTACTAAACAAATATATAAATTTTTTAAAACAAAACCAAGTGGAATACGCTGTTGTAGCCCCGACAGGTATAGCAGCTACACATGTTGGTGGATCTACTATAAACTCTTTTTTTGGACTAGGTATAGCTAATCGGTTTGATGAGATAAGTATAGATGAAGCAGCATCAAAAAAATATGTATATGAAAGAGTAAAAAATATAAAAATACTTGTGTTGGACGAAGTTTCAATGCTTTCTCCTGAGTTGTTTGGTGCGGTAGATGGTGTGCTAAAAAATATAAAACAAAATAGCAAAGTTTTTGGTGGTATACAGGTTGTACTTTGTGGAGATTTTTTTCAACTTCCTCCTGTACAAAAAGAAAAACAAGTAAGAAAATTTGTTTATCACAAAGATCTTTGGGAAGAACTGGGTTTAAAAATATGTTATTTACATAAAAAATTTAGGCAACAGAAAGGAGAGGTGTTAGTTTCTATTCTAGATGAAATGAGAAAAGGAAGTGTGTCGGAGGTTTCTATGGAGGCGTTTCGTGGGAGATATAACAAGGAGCCAGAAGGCATAGTAGGAAAGACTACAAGATTGTATACCCATAATATAGATGTAGAGTCTATAAATAAAAAAGAACTTGATATGATAGAAAATGAAAATGAAATTTTTTTAGCAGAGAAGAAAGGGTTAAAAAAAGATGTAGAAAAAATTTTTTCTACATCTATGGTACTTGAGAGTTTAGAATTAAAAACAGGCGCTTTGGTTGTTTTTATAAAAAATAATCTGCAAAGAGGTTATATAAATGGAACTATGGGTAAGGTTGTTTCTTTTGATAAATCAACTCTAAACCCGCAAGTAGAAATATTTTCTGGAAGAATAATAGATGTAGATGTTGAAGAATGGACCAAAGAAACA
>JABAAK010000065.1 GCA_014238775.1 Candidatus Paceibacter sp.
TAAATAGTTTCCGAATCCATTAAAACTATTTCCATACCCCAGAGTCCCTGTGTGAGACCATCTTCCAACATTGTTATAGCTATTGTCAAACAAATGTACTACTCCAGCATCTGAATATCCGTGATCATCTCCGGGTGCTCCAACCAATAAAATATCTCCATAGACAGCTACACTGGCACCAAACTTATCAAAATCATCTATGTTTGGAAAATAAATATTTTCGAATCCGTCTAGTTCTGTGGCTGACAAAGAATTATCATCTGATTTTAAACCACCTTTTTCCCAAACACCATTTACTTTTTCAAATGTATACACCGCTCCTTTGTTTGTGCCTCCAAAGTCACTTCCTGGTGCTCCTACAACAATAAAATTACCGTCTACATCTACATCGTTTCCAAAATAATCATTTCCTGATAAATTATTTACATCTATCTTTCCTGCATCTCCAACATTGTCTGAAATTTTAAGATATCTATCAAAAACAGAATCTCCTATAAAACCTCTCTCTATCTCTGGTAAATTGTTTGTGTGATTTTGTGCTTGATTAAAATTAATTGAGTAATCAACATCTACAAAACCAGTAAGTACAATCACCTCATTTCCATCTAGTACAGATGATGCATCAACTTGCTCTTTACAAAAAGCGTTACGAAAATCAAGAATACTTTCTTGTAAGATGAGTTTTGGTTCATAGGAACTTTCAAAAACAAATTCTCTGCATTTTAATTCTCCATTCTTTAATTCTATAAGATTTCCTGTTCCACAGTTGTGAAGTGCTTTATCAAGTATTACATTAGTTTTGTCTAAGACAATGTCTGCACTTTCACATACATAAATTTTTTGTCCATTAATTATATCTATACCAGAGACAGCAGTACCGGAAACACAAAACCCTGTTATCCCAGTGAAAGAAACATCTTCGCACTTTATTCCACCATCCTTAAATCCGGCAAGAAATTTATTTTGCCCACATAGTGCATTTAAATCTTGTGCATTTGTTGGTGATACAGAAAAAGTACTAAACCCTCCTGTTTGTTTGGTTATGTATGGGTCTGATATTTCTACATCTCCTGTAGAAGTTATGATAACTTGGTTTCCTGATGCTGTGGCAGATAAATCAGATGATAGTGATGTCAGAGAATTATCGTAAAAACCTAGTGATGACCAGTGATTATATAAATTAGATACTATCTCTGCTGCAATTTCTTCGTTTGTTCCGTCTTCTACAAACAACTTCTCTGAGAGAATACCAACAATAGAAGGGTTATAGCTATTGTTTTCTGAAGCATTTAAAATAAGAATATTTTCCCCATATACATCTGCTTTGATTAAGAGCTCACTATTTCCAGATGTTAAAAATGGTTCCGACTTTGTTACTGTGATTGTTATTGTGTTTATTGAACTTTGTTGATTTGCAGCACTTTCTTCTGCAGATGGATCAGAGTCTGACAATCTTCTTAAAACATCCGTGAAAGAAACAGACGTTCTATCATCAATACATTTATAGTTTGGTGTGTTTGATTGATTAAAAGATATAAATTGACCAGGAGAACAGTCAGTTGTCGGTGCAGCAAACTTGTTCGGTTGTGGATTTTGATCTGGTATATAACCCTCAGGTCCTTCAAAAGTAAAACCAAAAACAATCGTAGGAACAAACAAAAGAATGGTTATCGTTGTTGTTATTATTGTGTTGTATTGTGTTTTTATCATATGTTTGTTTCTTTTAGTGAGTTTGGAAGTATTTTAACAGAAGTTGACTCTTCTATTGTTATTTTTATCGGGGTTGTTTCTGTCCCGTCTTGTAAAAATTGTTTTTTATCGTAGCTACATGTTAGTCTGTATGTTTTCTCTCCAAACAAATTCTCTTGTGATATTCCTGAAGTGCCTGTTTGGCTGTTTATGTTTATAGAACAATCTTCTGTGTTCTCTACTAAATCTTCTTCAAAAACTATAAAATTCCAACTTACAGAAACAGGTTCGCTGTCTCCTGGATCAGGATTTATAACAACAGGTGTCACCTCTAGGGACAATCTGACTCTGTGGGCTTCAACAGAAGTTTCTGCAGAACCATCTCCGAAAATTGGATCACTACAATTTATTTTAAATGTTTTTTCGCTTAGAGAAACAATATAATTTTCGCTTCCGTACACCTGTCCTATGGAAGAATTTTTTAGCCCTTCAGATGATGTAAGTTTTCTAGGTGCACCACAATCCCAGTTTATTCCAACGTTTTTACCAAACAAAGCGAGGCTTTCTGTGGACTGTATTGATGTTTGTGTTGTTATTGTGTCTGTTTCTGTGTCTACTGCTTCAGTTGTGTTTTGGTGTTTCTTTTGTGTGTTGTCATGGCATATATCCTTCGATCCGTCTGCTGTTCTATCGCCAAAACTCCACCATCCAGATGCATCAGACCACCCACAACTATGTAATGTTATCGTATTTGGATTACCTGTTGTTGATATACTGCCGGAAACACCATACTCTGATCCTCCAGTTGTTGTTCCAGAAAAGTTTATAACTTCGCCGTTTAAAAGAACAAGAGCACATCCTGTTAGTTTTATATCTGATGTGTTTGTGTAGACTATTCTTGGTGTTTTGTTTTCTCCGTCAGAATCACAATTTTCAATATTTAAAAGATCATTTTCGTTAAATGAAATCCACCCTGCGCCTGAAGACCAAGCATATCCAGATAGCTCAAAATAATTTGTGTTTTTGTTTGGGCTTATTTTTACACCATAATCTACTGCCGGATTTATCCCAAAAGAATCACAATCAACAGAATCATTGTCATTTTTACAGTTTAAACTTGCCCATCCATAAGAATCATTCCACGCCCATCCATTAACATTGTAGTATTCTGCATATGTTTGTGCACCTCCTTTGTTTGTTATACCGTAATATACAAAAAACACAGAAAAACACAAGATTAATCCTATAATAAAATTAGTTTTCTTTGATTTTAAAAAAGAATTCATACCTATATTATATGTTATTTTTTGTGTTTTGTAAACAAATATGCCTTTTTTCAAACATTTAAATATAGAGTTTTTACAGTATGTTAAAAAAATTTAGTGAAAATGTCTAAAAATGACGGAAAAAGATTTTTATTTTTTTTGACTTTAATTTTATGAAAAGAATTTTCTATTGAATTAAAATCATCGTCATATACAGGAACTGTAATTCTTTCAAATAAATCATCTAATCGTAGAATAAGCCTTCCTTTTTCTTTTGGATCATCTATTATGTTAAATTCTTTTATTTTTTTTACAGGATAAAATTTTTGGTCCAAAAGAAAACCTTCGGTTGTAATAACAAAAGAAAGCAAACGAGCTTTTTTTCTACCGAGAGTAATAAATATAAATAAAGAAAAACCTATAACAACAGTTACTAGATAAGAATTAAAAATAATTGAAATAACTGATAATGTTATCCCTGCAATAATTACAGAAACCTCGAGTTGTTTGTTCCATTTTATTTTTTCTTCTCTTACATCCCAGTTGAACAATTCTTCTTCTTTGTTTGTCATTTTTGTATTATAGCACAAGCAACTATTTTCTATGCTGTCTCCCTAGAAGGACTTGAACCTACATCGCAGGTTCCGCAAACCTGTGTTCTATCCGATTGAACTATAGAGAGTTTTATACCTCGCTATTTTTTTTCATAAAACGAGATTTTCTTCTCGCCCCTGTGTTTTTCTTTATTATTCCTTTTTTTACAGCTTTGTCTACAGCTTTCTGCAAAGCTTTTGTGTTTTCTTTATTTGAACTTCCTTTTTCTGTTTGGTTTTTCTTTATAATTGTCTTCAAATTTCTTTTGACTCTTATGTTATAAATTTTTTTTTTCTTAGAAGCTCTTTGTTCTTTTTTTGCTGATTTTGTTATTGGCATAAAATAAATATATCACAAATCATTTTTTATAACAAGTTGTGATATATTAGATATATAATGAAAAAAATATATATTGTTCTGGTAATCTTTTTTTTGCTTTTTGTTATTTTCTATGATTTTGAAAAAAGAAAGTTTAATTTTAATATTTTTAAAATAAATGTTTCCCTTAACCATGAAGCGAGAATGGATTATTTCACATCACTTGCTGGAAGTTTTTTATCCGAACAGGCTCCACAAAGATCTATTGGGTCTATAAATAGAAAAGAGACTGATATAGAAAAAACTTACCCAAAGTCTGCTTTTTATAAAAAAATATCCTTTGGTAGTGGTTATAATGTTCTTTCTGTAAAACCGTCGGAAGAGTTTCTTGTTTTTGATGTTTCGGAAGATCTTGTTTTGCCTGTCAGAATAGATGGATGGAAAATTTTTGAACAGAGTTCAAACAAAGGTTACGAAATACCAAAAGCAATAGGAAAAACATTACCTACAATAAGTCAGCCTAAAAACACTATTGTATATCCAGGAGACAAAATAATCCTATCTAGTGGTTTCTCTCCTATAGGGCAATCCCTTAAAATACATAAATGTCTTGGTTATAGAGAACAGTTTCAAAACTTCAACCCTATAATCAAAGCCTCTTGCCCAACACCAAAAGAAGAGTTTTTACGCGACGCTGCTTTTAATGACAATAATAGAGTTTGCCAACTTTTTGTAGAAGAAATACCTATTTGTACAGCGATAAGAAATGCAGAGAATTTACCAAAGAAATGTATAAATTTTATACAAAGCGTATTTACAGAAGAAGCTTGTATAATAAGACACCACAATGATTCTGATTTTCTTTTGTCTGAATGGAGATTATATTTAAATCAAAAGGGAAATTTATGGAATTCAAAAAAAGCTGTCATACTTTTACTTGACGAGCACAATAAACTTGTAGACCATTTGATTTATTAAATTTATAATTAAAAACTTATCTTGTCCGCCTGCCAGGATTCGAACCTGGGACCCACCGGTTAAGAGCCGGTTGCTCTACCAACTGAGCTACAAGCGGTATTATTTTATTTTAGCAAACAAATCCTTAATTATACAACCTTTTTTAATATCCAATTTTCTATTTGGAGGTTTTTAGGTATCTTTTTTACATAATTAAAGTTTTCTTTTTGTAAAGAAAACAACATTTCAAGAGCTGTTTCTTTTGATATTTTTTTAGAACCTTCTTTGCTTTTTTTAAAAACAAAGTCTTTTATTTTTGCTTCTTTTGCGTTTGCACAATCGTGCACCAGAAGTATTGTTTTTAGTTGCCAAGAAAAAATTTTTGATATTGATTCTGTGTTGTTTTCTTTTTTTGTTTCCCTAGAAAAACCAACCCACAAAGCATTTTTATTTTGTTTAGATAATAAGTCTGATAAATGAAAAAAATTAGTTGGTATTATTTCTTTTTTGTTGATCTCTTTTATTTTTATTTTGTTTAAATTTTTAGCTATTTCTTTGTTTTTAAAAAAACTCTGTGGTAAATCATATTCAAGTAGAAGAAAAAAATTCTCTGTTTCTATAATCTCTTTTATATTGTTTTGTATTGCTGTTTTAATTTTTGTGTTCTCAAACACATTATCAAAAAAAACTATTTTCTTTTTGCAAAATAAGTTATTTGTGTTTAAGATGGATTCTAAATTTTCATCCTCTGTTTGTGCTGTTATTCGTGTGTATATACTGTTTGTTTTTCTTTTTTTAAGGTTATCTACAATAGTGTCTGCTTGTTTTCTTATTTGTTTGTAATCAGATCCTTTTAATATGAAAAGCATTTTATTTTTCTATTTCTTTTAGCATACCCCATTTGGTTCCTATGTTTACGGAAGTGTTTAAAAGACTGTTTATGTTTATTTTTGATAAAATGTTTTCCATTATTGTTTTTATTTCTTTCACGTGTTTATTGTATGTACTGTTATTTTTTATTTCAAACAAAAGTTCGTCATGTATTTGAGAAAGCATTTGGATTTATGCTTCCTTGTTTTTTTCTATATATTTATCAATATCTATCATTGCAAGTTTAATTACATCCGCTTCTGTCCCTTGTATTGGTGAATTTATGGCAAACCTTTCTGCTTGTGATACTAAATAAGGGATAGAAGAATTTATGTCTCTTATGTATCTTTTTCTTCCAAAGAGAGTTTTGGTGTACCCGTGCATTCTGGCAAACCTTTTTGTGTCATCTAGAAAATTTATAAGTCCTATAAATGTGTTTTTATACTTTTTTAAAAACTCTTCTGCATTTTTTTTATCTGTATTCATAGACTTTGCAAGTGCCCTTGTTCCCATTCCATATAAAATTCCAAAATTGATGCTCTTTGCTTTAATTCTCATTTCTTTTGTTATTTCTTTGGGCTTCTTTTTAAAGATTAAACTTGCTGTTTCTGTGTGTATGTCTCTGCCGCTTTCTAATATTTTTAAAAGTTTTTTGTCTCCTGACATTATACCTGCCAGTCTTAATTCGAGTTGGCTATAGTCAAACGACACTAAGATATAGTTTTTAGTTGCAACAAACGCGTTTCTGATATTATTTCCTTCTTTTGTTTTTATTGGTATGTTTTGTATGTTTGGATTTTTTGACGCAAATCTTCCTGTTGTTGTACCATTTTGTATAAACGTTGTGTGTAGTCTGTCATTTTTGTCTACAAGTTTTTGTATTGGAAGTATATATGTGTTTAGTAATTTTGAAATCTTTCTGTGTTTTAATACATGCCCCACTATTGCTGACTCGGTTTTTATTTCCTCTAAAGCAGATTCTTTTGTTGACCTACTTCCTTTTGGTGTTTTTTTTATTTTGTTTTTACCAAGATTTAAATCTTTAAACAAAACATCTGATAGTTGTTTTGTTGAGTTTATATTAAATTCCTTTTTTGCAATTTTATAGATTTGTTTTTCACTTTCTTTTATTTCTTTTTTTATTTCTAGTTCTAATTTTTTTAAGTGTTTTGTTTCTATTTTTATACCTGTGTTTTCTATTTTGTCCATTATTTCTATTAGTGGCTCTTCTATTTTTTCATATACATACCACAGATCATTTTCCTTTACTTCCTGTTCTAAGGTTTTAATAATTTCTTTTATGTTTTTTGAATTATATTCCCTTGTTATGTCGTCTATATTTACCTCTGTTATGTCCGAATTAATAATCCAAAATAATATTTGTATTTTTTTTATGTCTTTTTTGTTGTAAATTGGCTCTTCTTCTATTTTGTTTGTATTGTTGTTACCTGATATTTCTTTTTCTATACTTAAAAAAATTTTCTGAAATTCATATTTTTTAAGCACTTCTTCTGTTTTTTTAATGTTTATTCTATCCTTAAAACAGTGTTCTTTTTGAGGCACAGAAACAGGTGCGTTTTTGTGTATTGTTGCCAAGTCTCTTGAAAAAAAAGCATCTTTTTTGTGTTCCAATAAAATATTTGACATTCTTTCTTTAAACCCTAGTTTTAAAAAGTTTTCTTTATTTTTTTCAATACAAGAATATACTTCTTCAAGTGTTTCAAACTCTTTTAGTATTTTCTTTGCCCCCACATCTCCTATTCCAGGAACCCCTTTTATGTTATCTGAAGGGTCACCACAAATTCCTTTATATTCAATAATTTTTTCTGGTGGAAAACCAAATTTTTCTATAACCGTGTTTCTGTCATATTTTTTCATTACTCCCATCCCTTTTTGTGGTAGAAAAACCGAAACACCTGTCTCTACAAGTTGTAACAAGTCATTGTCCACTGTTATTATAAAAACATCAAAAATTTTTTTTGTTTTTTCGCAAATGGTTCCTATTAGATCATCTGCTTCATACCCTTGTATTGCTTGTACTGAAAACCCAATAGATTGAAAAATTTTTCCTATATTTTGCATTTGAAAAATCAAATCTTCTTCTATCTCTTTTCTTCCAGCTTTATATTCCTCAAACGCCTCGTGTCTTTTTGTTTTTCCTGGTAAATCAAAACAAGTTATAACCTCTTTTGGTTTGTATTTTTTTATAAAAGAGAAAATTGTTTGCAGTGTTCCGTGCATAGCGCCGGTTGGCAAGCCTTCTTTTGTTCTTAGATCTCCTGTTACATAATAACTTCTGTGTAAAAGAGCCATTGTGTCTATTAAAAATAGTTTTGGTTTTTCTGTCATTGTTCTTTTATATTTATTATATATTTATCTTCTTGATTACAAAAATAAACACTGGTAGTTATTATTTTTATTTGTTTTTCTACCAAATCAGGCCATTCAATAAAAATGATGTTTGTTTTATCTTTTATTTTACTTTTTAAGTCCAGTATTTTTAAAACATCTGTTCTGTTTTTTTCTTCCTTTAATCTGTATAAATCTATGTGTATAAGATTTTTTAGTCCATAGTTTTGATCTTTTATTTCATAATCTTTCCTTATTTGATATGTCGGGCTTGTAATTTTTTTTTTAATATTTAGAGTTTTGGAAAATTTTTGTACAAATGTTGTTTTGCCGGATCCTAGGTCCCCATATAAAAAAATAATAACCGCTGTTTGTTGTTGTCTATTTTTGATTATTTTTTGGATTTTTTCAATTTCTTTTTGCATTTTGTTTTAAATATTAGCACAATTGCATGTTACAATGTTTTTGTGGTAGATTTTAAATCAAAAAACTTATCTATAGAACTAAAGAGAATGAAAGAAGACGAAGAAGAGCGTCTTTTGCAGTTTTTATCTGAAAGATATGGTGTTCCAACATTATCAACACTTACACCTTCTGTTTCCCTAACAGCACTTCAACTTATAACAAAAGATCAGGCACAAAAAGCTTCTTTTGTTGTGTATAACAGAATACGTAACAAGCTTTATGTTGCGTTGAGGGATATAAAAAGTCAAGACGCTATAAAAATAGAACATGATTTAATTTCTAGGGGTTTTAGTATAGAAAAATATCTTGCTTCTACCAAAACACTGAAAAAAATTATCTCATATTATGACGACATTAAAACATCAACTGTTGTGTCTGCTGGTCTAATAGACCTTTCAAAAGAAAAAAACTTTGATATATTTGGAGACAAAAAAACAATAGAAGAGATAAAAGAATTGCTTAACTCTGTGAAAAATACAGATTTCACCCACCAAATAACAAAATATATAGCTGTTGTTTTGTCTTCTGCTATTACATCTGGTGCGTCTGATATACACCTAGAAGAAACAGAAAAAAATCTTTTACTTAGATTCAGAATATATGGTGTTTTGGCAGATATTTATGAGTTTGATAAACAAACTGGGAAAAAAATTTCAACCCGAATAAAGTTAATATGTAATATGAAAATAGGTAATATGAAAATAGCGCAAGACGGTAGGTTTACAATTAAAACATCTGATCGAGACATAGAGTCCAGGGTATCTTCAATACCAAATTCCTATGGTGGATCTGTGGTTATAAGGCTGCTTGACCCAAAAACAACACAGGTTGGTTTAAAAAACCTTGGAATATCAGAAAACCTTTTGTCTGTTTTTAATAAAGAAATTAAAAAACCTTACGGGATGATTGTTGTTACAGGTCCAACTGGTTCTGGAAAAACTACAACCCTTTACTCTTTTCTCAGAGCTGTTCTAACACCACAAATAAAAATAATAACACTTGAAGAGCCTGTTGAATACCACATTGACGGGATAGTTCAAACACCAATAACAAAAGATTATTCCTTTGCAACAGGGCTGCGATCTATTTTGAGACAAGATCCAAATGTAATTTTGGTTGGTGAGATAAGAGACCCAGAGGTCGCAAAAGTTGCAATAGATGCGGCATTAACTGGACATTTGGTTTTTTCAACACTTCACACAAACAATGTCTCTGGTGCTATACCAAGGCTTATGGAACTTGGTATTCCACCTAAAACAATAGCCTCTGCCTTAAACCTTATTGTTGCTCAGAGACTTATTAGAAAAATATGCCCAGAGACAAAAGAAAAATTTCAACCATCAGACGGTGTGTGTGAGAACATTAAAAAGGTTTTACAAAATATGCCAGAAACAACAAAAAAAGATTTGCCAGAAGGTTTTTCTTCCACTTTTAAAACAAACACAGAATATACCAAAGGAAAGTGTCGAGGTGGTTATTCTGGTCAAACGGGTTTATATGAAGCCCTTTTGGTAAATGAAAAAATAAAAGAAATTCTTTTTTCTGGTGGCGGCGAAGAAGAGATTAAAAAAGAGGTTTCTAAACAGGGATTTTTAACAATAACACAAGACGGAGTTAGAAAGTTTTTGTTGGGGCAAACAACAATAGAAGAGGTTTCTAGGGTTACTGGTATGGTTTTCTAGTTTTTTTGTTTATGTATACAACAAAAGAATATAAAGGAACGATAACATGAGAATAAAAAACATTTTTGTTTTGTTTTTAATTATTTTTTTTGTTGTTTTTTCTTTTATTTTTTTGCTTTATATACTCACACCGACGCCTACACTAGATTCTATACAAAACATAAAATCTGAACGTTCTATAAAAATATTTGATAGAAATAATGTTTTTTTATATGATTTGTCTAAAAATACAAACACAAAGTGGGTAGACACAAAAAACATAAGTGAAAATATTAAAAAAACAACAATAAGTGTGGAGGATGAAAATTTTTATGAACACAATGGAATACAAATAACTGCTTTTTTAAGGGCAATATTTGTAAATATAAAAACAAAATCTTTTAATCAAGGAGGATCAACAATAACACAACAGGTGATAAAAAACCTTTTATTAACCGGAGACAAAAAAATAATAAGGAAACTAAAAGAGTTTCTTTTAGCCCCACAACTAGAAAGAAAATACTCTAAAGAGAAAATACTTGAGATATATTTAAACACATCTTCTTTTGGGGGAAAAACCGTTGGTATTGTACCTGCTACAGAGTTTTTCTATGGTAAAACACCATCACAAATAACCTTAGCTGAGTCAGCTTATTTATCAGCTCTTCTTAAGGCTCCATCTTATTATTCCCCTTATGGGAAAAATAAAAACAAATTAGATAAAAGAAAAAACTTTATATTAGAAAAACTATTAACTAGTGATAAAATAACAAAAAAAGAATATATTTCTTCAAAAAAAGAATCGGTTTTTTTTAAGAAAAGAAACAATTATTTTATAAAAGCTCCCCATTTTGTGTTTTATGTTGAAGACTTTTTAAAAAAAAGATATGGGGATGTGTTTTCTACATTATCTGGAGCAAAAATAAAAACAACACTTGATTACAGATTACAAAAATATACAGAAGAATTATTAAAAAACAACATAGAGGGTCTACAAAAAAAACACGGTCTTAGTAATATAGCTTCTGTTGTTATAGAAAATGAGACTGGAGATATTTTGTCTATGGTGGGGTCTAGGGATTTTTTTGACACCGAGATAGATGGGGAGTTTAATGTTATAACATCAAAAAGGCAACCAGGCTCCTCTTTTAAACCTTTTGTATATGCCTCCTCTTTTGAAAAAGGTTTTTTACCAGAGACAGTTATTTTTGATGTAGAAACACAATTTTCTCCATATTGTGAAAAAGATTTTTTTGAAACAAGTGACGAGTGTTATTCTCCTGTTAATTATCGTAGAGAGTTTTTGGGTCCTATAAGTTTTAGAAAGGCTTTGGCACAATCTTTAAACATACCAGCTGTCAAGGTTTTATATTTATCTGGAATGAATAATTTTTTTAATTTAATTAAAAAATTAGATCTTATAAATAAAACAGAAAGTTACACAAACTACGGGCTGTCTGTTGCTTTGGGGGCAATAAGTATTTCTCCATTAGATTTAGCAACAGCATATTCTGTTTTTCCAAACCAAGGTGTTTTTGTAAAAAACAAAAGCGTTGATTATATAGAGATTGGTGGAGTAAAAAATAAAATTAAAAACACCTTAAAAACAACAGTTTTAAAAAAAGATACTGCAAACGCAATAAATGATATTTTATCTGATGACAAATCAAGATACCCAGCTTTCCAACTTAACTCTAGCTTAACCTCTACTAAAAGGGTTTTAGCTGTAAAAACAGGGACAGCAGACAACAGAAAAGATATTTGGGTTGTTGGTTATACACCAAAAATAACAGTTCTTGTTTGGGCTGGAAACAATGATGGTGAAGGAAGTGAGACAAATGTTACTGGTTTTTACCTTTCTCGTGTGTGGAACAAAATAATAGAAAAAACATCTTCTTTGTATCAACATGAAAACAACTTATTTAACTCTTTTAGTTTAGAAACACCATCCTCAAACCCTATTATTTTTGGTGACTGGAACCAAGAAACCCCACCACACACAATTTTACACTATATAAATAAAAATAATTTAAATGAAACAATCCACACACCAGAAGACATACAATACCCTTCTTGGGAGTTTGGTGTTTTGGAGTGGTGGGAAAAAAACAAAAAAACATTTGATTTATTAAAACCTACACAAAATAACAATAATGATTTATTTGTGTTTTTGTCTCCTGAGGAGAATAAAATATATAAAAACACATTACCTTTGTATTTTTTATCTTTAAAAAACACAACTTTTGTTTATGAAATATATATTAATGGTGTTTTTGTTAACTACTCAACATCACAAAAAACAAACATTGATTTAAATAAAATAAAAAACCTACAAAATGGTTTAAACAATCTTAGTGTTGTTTTTTATGATAAAACAAAAAAAACCTTTTCAACCTCTTTTAATTATTTTGAGGAGCAACAATAGATCTAATAATGTTTTCTTTGTCTTTTATTATTAATGTTTTGTTTGTTTTGTTAAACAAAAACACAACTTCACTCCCTTTTAATATTTTTATACAATTTAATAAATATATATAGTTATAAGAAGGAAAAATAACATCTTCTTTTTTATTAGAAATAATAAAAATTTCTTCTTTTGTTGTTCCTATTTCTTTATTATTTATATTTAATAAAAGTTTTTCATTTTTTATTTCCATATTTATTTTATTTGTTTCACCAGAAAAAAATCTAGCTTTTATAAAATAATCTATAATTTCTTTTTTTTTAATTATTATTTCTGTATTATCTTCTGTTTTTAAATATTCTTTATAATTTAAAAAATCTGTTTCTATTGTTGAGGAATATATCTTTACAAACTCATTATGTAAAATTATATTTTTATTTTCTTTGTTTATATATATATAATCTTGTTTGTTTTTTAATAATATATCAGAAATTATTATTGCATTTTTAACAGGTAAAACAAAATTTATATCTTTATCTGTGTTTATTTTGTTTTTATATTCAGAAACAATAAAAGTGTTTGTTGAAAAAATTTCTATTATTTTATTTTTTATTGTTATAAAAACACTTGATAGTTGTGGATTAATAATACCTTGTGAAGCTGAATTATAAACACTTTTTATTCCATCTATTAAAAAATGTTTGTTTATTTTTAAACTATTTTGTTTATTAAATTCAATAAGTGTGTTTGGATATTTTTCTGTTTTAATGTTTTTTATTTCTGTTTTATTTGTTTTGGTTTCAAAATAAATTATATTTTTTTCTGTTTTAATTAATATTTCTTCTCCTGAAGATGTGTTTATTAAAGTATTAAAAACATCTGTTTTTATTATAAAAAACCCTATTTTTTTAACATCTGCTGGTATTTTAAATTCTATTTGAAAATTATTTTGGTTTTGTTTTATATATAAAAAATCTGTTTTTGCTTCTATATATAAATAATTTTTAAATTCATTATCAATATCATTATTAATAATTTTAAAATCACCAGAAATTGTTTCTTTTAATATTTGTATATTAATTAATGTATTCATATATTAATTATTATTATTATTAAAGTTAATATGTTGAAAAGGATTAAAAACATAATAATAAAAACAAGAAAATGATTTTTTATTTGTTAAAAAAATAAAATAATTTGTTATTATTGTTAATAATTTTATATTATTTTTATTTTTTTTAAACATTTTATTTTTTTTAAACATTTTATTAATAGGTTATTTATTTTATATTAAGTATTTCTTTTATCTTTTCAACTTGTTTTTTAACAAATAAATCATTTTCTATCTCTCTTTTTATTTTTTCACAAGAGTGAATAACTGTTGTGTGGTCTTTATTTCCTATTTTTTGACCTATAGATGAATATGAAATATCTAAAAACTCTCTTAAAATATACATAATTATTTGTCTAGTAAAAACTATTTCTTTTTTTCTTGATTTACCAAACACATCTTCTTTTACAACATCAAAAAAACCACAAACTTTAGTTATAACATCTTTATAATTTATATCTTTTTTGTGTTTTATATTAGATTTTATTAAACTATAAGCATCCTCAAAAACAATTTTATTTGTATTTTTAATATCTTTATAAACACTTATTGTTTTTAAAACACCTTCAATCTCCCTAATACCACCATCTATGTTTGTAATAATGAAATCAACGGTTTTTTGGTCCAATTCCAACCCCTCTTTTTTAGCCTTTTCTTTTAATATAATTTCTCTTGATTCACTGTCTGGTTGTGCTAATTCAAGCACCATTCCGGAAGAAAAACTAGAAATCATTCTCTCCTCTATACCATCTAGTTCATGTGGGTGCCTGTCAGATGAAAAA